>JALOMA010000271.1 GCA_025455735.1 Candidatus Kapaibacterium sp. | reverse complement strand
CACCCGATGCAACAGCGCGTTCGAAAGCAGCCATGGTGTTTTCGGGCGCGCTGCCACTGTCGCCACGGTGGGCGATTACGAAGAAGGGCGTTTCCTGAACGAACTGCCGAAGGGGAATCACTGCATTGTTCCAGTAGAAGGTCCACGATAGCCACGAAGCACGTCGGCAATGGGCAACCGCTTCCGTCCGGGAAGCTGTACTTCCAGGATGGAGACGCTGCCGGAGCCACAGCCTACAAGCCACTCCGTTTCCGTTATGGCCACGTTTCCTGCTGGCAGTTGGCGATCATGCAGCGCAACACGATAGATCTTTACCACGTCGCCCTGCCACAGAGACCATGCACAAGGGCTGGGTGAGAGACCATGGATGAAGTTACGCACTTGGCGGTGGTCGTTCGACCAATCGATGGCACTTGTTTCGCGAAAAACCTTCGGTGCAGGGGAAGCCTTGGACTCATCTTGAGGTGCAGGTGTGAGCGATCCGGACAACAATCCCTGGCAGGTCGCAACGGCACAATCCGCAGCCAACGGCATGAGGGCTGCATAAAGCTCGCCAGCCGTCCAGCCATCGCGGATGGACAACGCTTGTTGCAGCAGAATGGTGCCCGTGTCCACGACGTCATTAAGCAGGAAGGACGTAACGCCAGATGTATCATCGCCTGCCATGATGGCGTGATTGATGGGGGCTGCACCGCGATATCGTGGCAAGAGTGAGGCATGGACGTTGAATGCGCCGATACGCGCCAGAGAATAGACGGCCCTGGGAAGGATGCGGAAGGCAATTACGCAGATGATGTCGGGACGAAGCTCCGCTACGTCGGACGCAAACTGGCCGTCCTTGAGCGAGGCTGGTTGGAGGATCGTCCCAACGCCGGCGTCTTCGGCTGCACGTTTGACGTGCGTTGGCTGAAGCGTCTGGCCACGTCCCTTGGGCGCATCGGGAAGGGTGACCACAGCTGTAAGACCGAAGGCGCGATGCAGGGCAAGCATTGCCGGTACGGCAAACTCCGCCGTTCCCATGAAGACGATTCGAGGGGATTCAACCATTGTGCTTTGAAGAATCGGTTGCGAGAAGGCCAAATGCCAATCCACAGATGCCACCCATGATGTGTGCCATCTGGCTGATACCGTCCGAGTCAAAGCCTGCCAGAAACTCCTTGCCAAGAAAGAGAACGGCCACAAGGATAGCCGTAACGGGAATGGCACCCTGGCGGAGATTTGTAAACGACGACAGGACAATGAGAAGAAAGACGAGGCCACTGGCCCCAAGCAAGCCCGTGGAGAAGAAGACGTTGTTGACGACGGCGATGGCGACGGTTGTGATGGCCATCATGATGGCGAGATCCTTCGAGCCGTACTTTTCTTCCAGCAAAGGGCCAAGCAGCAACAGAAACGTCATATTGCTGGCCAGGTGCTCCCATGATCCATGGCCGAAGGCATAGGTAAGCATGGTGAGTAATCCAAGGGGATTGAACCATCCCCTCCCCGGATCCAGAACAAAGAACCACTGTGTAAACCACGGGCCCATGATAGCGGTAGCCACCATGACGGCCGTAGATGTGCCAACAACGGCCAAGGTAACGGGAGCATTCCAAGTTAGGCGCATGTGTTCAGCCGTGCATGGTTGGAGCGTTTGGAAGGGCAGCTACGATGGCAGCTTCGATGCCGGCGAACGCGGTCAATCGCTCCTTGACGTCGGTCACAGGAAAGTACTCGCGCGCAATGTCCGTGTAGGCACGATAGTGGCCAGCTTCCGAAGCCAGCAAGGACGCGTAGAGCTCGCGCATGGCCGGCTCCGTGGCATGTTTGGCCAGTAGGGAAAACCGCTCGCAAGACCGTGCTTCGATGAAGGCCCCAACAATCAGGGAGTCCAGCAGGCGGTGTGGTTCGGACGTCCGGATATGGTCATGCAGGGCCTTGGCATACGGATTTCCCCTATCCACAGTAAGCGTTACTCCGCGCTGTTCCAGGATGAGGACGACGGTCTCGAAATGCTCCAGCTCTTCCTTTGCCAAGTCAATCATATCCTTGACAAGGCGGGTGCGCTGCGGATATCGGTTGATCATCGCCAAGGCAAATGCCGCGGCCTTCTTTTCGCAATGGGCGTGATCAATCAGAATGGCGTCGGGCTTGGCCACCGCTACCCTTACCCACTCTGCATTGGTTTCGTTTGCAAGGCATAACATGGACGCAAGTTACGAGCCCTACGACGAACAGTGAGCCGCAATGGACGGAAGTCGGAATGCCTATCGGGCGATGTGCAGCGGAATGGAACAACGCTCGCCATTGCTGCTGACGACGGAGGCCACGAAAGCGCCGGATGGTAGGGACGTCGTGGGCAGAACAACATCAAGCAGCGCTCCGACCGCCACTATGGACGCTGTAAGAGCAACATCGGCCGCTCCTACGGCCACAAGCCGAATCGAAATCGTTCCCAAGGATTGATTTCCACACACACGCAGGACGACATGGTCGGCCCCGCGTTCAATAACGGCGCCACGGAGGAATCCTGCCACAGGGGAATCCGTGTTGGATGACGCCGACGGAGTGCGGGCACTGGCGCCGAAACAGGGTTTCGTGCGGATACGGAGGTTTTGTGGTATACCCCTAACAGTGTCTACGCGGTCGTAGTAGCGGACGCTGAATAGGCTGTCATGGAAGGCCGAAGGGAAATACGACGGCGCTTCGTGGACCTCGACGCAGCCCTTGGTTGCCATCAACGCGTCGTAGAAGGATGTCGCCTGTTGCCAGAATGCCGAGTCCAGGAGGTCGTACCGGGAGTCTCCACGAAGCCACCACAAATGTCCTTCGGGGAGGTAGGCATAAAAAGCACTGAGGTTCACGGCATTGCGAAACAACAATGCCGTACATCCAAATGGAGTTGGGCCATACCGGTACGGTACCCATCGAAGGTATACCGCTCGCCCACGGCATGAGGCTGGCAGAGGAACGGTTC
>JALOMA010000074.1 GCA_025455735.1 Candidatus Kapaibacterium sp. | reverse complement strand
AGCTTTCAGCTGCTCCAATCGCTTTCTGAATTCTTCAGCGATGTCTACCTGGTTGGCACCTGGCAAAGGTGAAAGTGCCAGGCCAACCATAGGCCTACCATCGCGCTTCAGGAGCGTGCGCTCATTCTCGGCACCCAGATAAACGCGTGCCACATCACGGAGGCGTACGATAGCGCCACCTTCGGTGCGCACGATGATGTCTTCGAATTGTTCCACCGTTCCCAAGCGACCTACGGTACGAATGGACAGCTCGGTGGAAGTACCTTCAAGGCGTCCAGCCGGTAGTTCGACATTCTCCCGTGCCAGCACGGACCGTACATCTGCGGCCGTGAGGCCGTACGCAGCCAATCGATCGGGGTCGAAAAGCAGTCGAATGGCATACTTCCGTTCCCCCCAGATTTGGATACCTGATACGCCTGGAATTGTCTGTAAGCGTTCTTTGAACACGTTGCTGGCAATGTCCGTAAGTCCGACGAGTGAGCGACTATCACTCTGCACGGTCATCACCATGATGGCCTGTGAGTTGGCGTCCTGTTTGGCTACGATGGGTGGATCGGCGTCTGGGGGGAGCAGTCGTTGAGCGCGAGCCACCCTGTCGCGCACATCATTCGCGGCTGCCTCCAGGTCTTCGCCCAGTTCAAATTCCACGGTGATGTTGGATCTGCCATCGCTGGATGTTGATGTGATGGACCGAATGCCAGCGATGCCGTTGACGGACTCTTCGATGGGTTCGGTAATCTGCGACTCAATGACGTCCGCATTGGCACCAGCATAGGTAGTCGTTATGTTGATAATCGGCGGATCGACGTCGGGGAATTGTCGAACACCAAGAAACAGAAATCCAACAACGCCAATCAAGACAATCACAATCGACAAGACCGTTGCTAACACGGGCCTGCGGATGGACAGCACGGAGAGGTTCATGCCCCGGCCCCCAGGGCCACTGTGACGGCTGTATTACGGCGCAATAGAAGCAGCCCGGTGGTGATAACCGTATCACCTGGTGTGAGCCCCTGTACTACGCGCACCTGCGACGCCGTGCGACCTCCAAGTTCAACCGCGGTTCGCACCGCTTTGCCCGCTTGCGCCACATACACGAAGGAACCATTAATATCCGACGTAACCGCCTCCGTGGGTACCAACAGGGCATCGCGCACGCCGTGGAGCGTCAGCTGAACATCGGCAAACATGCCGGCGCGAATTCCCTTCCCGCCCATCACGGTCGCACGCACGCGGAGCGTGCGTGTACGAGCGTCCAGGCCAGATTCCGTAGCATAAACGCGAGCGGTGCATTGCTGTGCACCACTGCTACTACGAATGGAAAACGGAATGGACGTGCCAATGGACACTACGGATGCGAATCGTTCCGGGATAGCGAATTCGAGCTTCAACGAAGACTCATCACGGAGGGACGTAATCATGGTGGCAGGTGAAACGACGGCGCCAACCGATATGCCACGCAAGCCCACTGTTCCAGTAAAGGGAGCGCGAATCTCCGTGCGGCTAATGTTGGCCTCCAGCTCGGCTATCTCTGCCTCGCGAATAGCAAGCGCCGAAACGGCAGCCTGATAATCCTGTGCGGAGACGCCGTTCACGGGTTTCAACTCTGAAAGGCGCTGTAGGCGGTCGGCATCGAGATCGCGTTGGTGTCGCGCTCGCGTGAGCCGCGCCTGCAAATCGGCATCCCACAACTTCGCCAGCAGCTGACCTTTGCGCACCAGACTACCCTCCTGGAAACCGATCGTAACGACGCGTCCGCTCACATCGCTTACAATGTCTACGGATTCATTTGCCAGCACGCTGCCCGTTAGGGAAAGCTCTTCCGCAAACGCTGTTGGTTGCAGGACGATACCTTGAACAGGCACGGGAAGCTGTGGACCTTTTGACCCTCCGGCTCCAGCTGGTGGTGGCGCCGCGGCGGGGTCCGAGGCCCCCTTCGAATTGAGGAACCACAAGCCAGCTCCAAGAACACAAACCAAGCCAACAAGAGCGATCCAACGAATCATGACTGCGCGTCACTTACTGAATAAAAATCGAGGTCCTAGTACGGTTCACCACACCGTAGATTGCACGTACGTGTGTTACAACACAAATCTAGGGGAAATTCCCACGATTGACGGCACGCAGCGTTGGGTAGGCGTACGAGGGCATGCCACGCCAATTAAAATGTGGGTAAATCGTACCTTGCGCATCTGGGAAACACGATATAACGAAGGAAGTAACCGTGAACATCACAGCAGGTCTCATCGCACTCTGCACGGCAACCGTGTTGGCTTTTGCTGGCGAAACAACCACTACGGTAGCCGTGGCAGGCAATTGTGGATCGTGCAAGAAGCGCATCGTGAAGGCCGCCAGCAGCGTCGGTGGGGTGAAAGCAGCGGCGTGGGACAAAAAGGACAAAGTGCTGACGATCACCTTCGATGACGCCACGCATGGCAAGGATGCGCTTGTCAAGGATGTTACCATGGCAATCACGAAGGTTGGCCACGATGTGGATACTACGAAGGCGCCAACAAAAGCCTACGAATCGTTGCCGGATTGTTGCCGGTATCGCGATCATGCGTCGACCCACTAACAACAGCAACAACCATCGACCACCACGGCCTCGTGCTCTAGCCGTTTCTTTCGGCGTCACCACGGGGCCTTTGTTATGCAGAGGCTTCGTAATTTCGACGCTGCAACGGCAGTGATGCACCACGCCGCCCCTGGAACGGTTGGGGTGGCGTTCTGCGTTTCCACAGGCATTGTCCGTGCATCGAATCTTCAATCTAACGTGCCATGCTGTACACCGACCGGTTCGAACAACGCCACAACGGCCTTTCACACCACGATATCGACCTGATGCTGCGCACCGTCGGAGCGTCTACCGTGGATCATCTCATCGAAGAAACGGTACCCCAGCGCATCAGACTGGAACGGCCGTTATCTCTCCCCAACCCACTGACGGAGCACGAGCTGCTTGCCTCGTTGGCAGAGGTTGCCGCCAAAAACACGATTGCAAAGTCGTACATCGGCATGGGTTATTACGACACGCTCACACCGCCGGTAATCCTGCGAAACATCGTGGAAAATCCAGGATGGTACACGCAGTATACGCCCTATCAGGCAGAAATTGCCCAGGGTAGGTTGGAGTCTCTGTTGAACTATCAGACGATGGTCATCGATCTGACAAAGCTGGAAATCGCCAATGCCAGCTTGCTGGACGAGGCTACGGCGGCGGCAGAAGCAATGCACCTGATGTACGCAGCACGTGGACAAAGCAACAAAAACGCCGAAACGCTGCTGGTTGATGACTCCATTTTCCCACAGACACTGGCCGTTCTCGAAACAAGAGCCGAACCTCTTGGCATAACGATCAAAACGGGAACGTGGACGGAGTTTTCGTTCGATGAAACGGTGTTTGGCGCATATGTGCAGTATCCCACGGCCACAGGAGAATTGCGCGACTATGCGGCCCTCTGCGAACGTGCCCATGCTGCTGGATCGCTGGTTACCGTAGGAACGGATCTTCTGGCCCTCACGATGATTACCCCACCAGGCGAGTTTGGTGCGGACGTCGCCATTGGCTCCGCCCAGCGCTTCGGTGTACCCTTAGGATATGGCGGTCCCCACGCGGCCTTTATGGCCACCAAGGAACAGTACAAACGACTGATGCCCGGGCGCATCATCGGCGTCAGCGTTGACGCCCAAGGCAATGTGGCCCTACGAATGGCACTGCAAACACGTGAACAGCACATCCGTCGCGACAAGGCAACGTCCAATATCTGCACGGCCCAAGCACTGCTAGCCAACGTGGCCGCCATGTATGCCGTCTACCATGGCCCGAATGGCCTCCGCAGCATTGCCGAACGCATCCACACGCTTACGTCCGTCCTTGCCGAAGGACTGCGTGCCTCAGGCATCCATGTTGTGAATACATCATGGTTCGACACCATTACCGTGGCCTGTGACGCCGCTACGGTTTCTGCAAGGGCTCGTGCCGCTGGTGTCAATCTGCGATTTGACGTCAATGGACACGTTGGTGTATCGTTGGACGAAGCGACAACGGTGGCCGACGTACAAACCCTGCTGGACGTCTTCGGTGCTGGCGGCAATGCCCAGACGCTCCTGTCATCGGCGAGAGGGGGCGTCATCGAGAGTCTCCGCCGCACATCGGCCTACCTCACACATCCCGTCTTCAACAGCTATCATACAGAGCATGAAATGCTGCGCTATATGAAGCGGTTGGAGAACAAAGATCTCTCCCTGGCGCACTCGATGATTCCCCTTGGCTCCTGCACGATGAAGCTGAACGCCACGGCGGAAATGATTCCCATCACCATGCCTGGGTTCAACCGTATTCATCCGTTTGCTCCGTTGGATCAAACGTTGGGATATCAGCAGATCTTCCGCGACTTGGAACAGTGGCTGAACGAAATCACAGGCTTCGACGCATGCTCCCTGCAGCCCAATGCAGGCGCCCAGGGTGAATATGCGGGCCTCTTGGTGATTCGTGCATTCCACAGGGCCCAAGGCAATGCCCACCGGGACGTTGTCCTGATTCCATCCAGCGCCCATGGTACCAACCCTGCTTCGGCCGTAATGGCCGGCATGAAGGTTGTCGTGGTCAAGGCAACATCCGATGGATTGGTTGACGTCGATGACCTCCGCGCCAAGGCAGAACAACATGCCGCAAATCTGGCAGGATTGATGGTGACCTATCCCTCTACGCACGGCGTGTTTGAAGAAGCCATCAAGGATATCTGCGAGGTGATCCATCAACATGGCGGACGCGTCTACATGGACGGTGCCAATATGAATGCCCAAGTAGGCCTCACAAGCCCACGTGCGATCGGAGCCGACGTCTGCCACCTGAACCTGCACAAGACGTTCTGTATCCCCCATGGCGGTGGTGGCCCCGGAATGGGCCCAATCTGCTGTACCGCCGAGCTGGCCCCATATCTTCCTGGCCACGTCGTGGTAAGCAATGGCCGCTCAGGATCCATGGTGAGCGCAGCTCCTTGGGGCTCGGCAAGTATCCTCCTTATTTCGTATGCCTATATCGCCATGATGGGTGGCCATGGACTGACCGAGGCAACCAAGATTGCCATCCTGAATGCGAACTACATCAAGTCCAGACTGGATGGACACTACCCCATCCTCTATACAGGTGCCCATGGACGCGTGGCTCATGAGATGATCGTAGACCTTCGCGACTTCAAGACACGCGGTGGCATAGAAGCTGAAGACGTCGCAAAACGCCTCATGGACTACGGTTTCCACGCGCCCACACTCTCCTTCCCAGTGCCTGGCACCATCATGATCGAACCGACGGAATCGGAAAGCAAGGCCGAACTCGATCGATTCTGCGATGCCCTTCTGGCCATCCGTGCCGAAATCGAAGACGTGTGCTCCGGAGCGGCCGACCCTAAGGACAACGTACTGAAGCATGCTCCGCATACGCAGTTTGTTGCCACAGCCGACGAATGGACGCGCCCCTATACGCGACAAAAAGCCGTCTATCCACTGCCATGGGTTCGCGACCGCAAGTTCTGGCCCAGCATCGGCCGAGTAGACAATGCCCAAGGGGACCGCGTGCTCATCTGTTCGTGCCCTCCCATGGAAGAATACGCCGAGGCATAATTTCCGCATCGCCCACTACTCCAACGGCCACGTCTTCGGAAGACGTGGCCGTTTTCCGTTTGTGGAAGCAGTTGAATGACGGTCCTATTCGGTTGGCGATTTCATTTCTGTACGCGCATAAATAGCCATGGCTACCCGGATGAAAGCGGCCAACCCAGGACGCACCTGATCGATACGTTTGACAAAGTCACCATGCGTTGCATACAGCTCTCCAAGGCCCTCGAACGACGCTGCCTGCGGAGTCCAGTACCCCGCTAACCATCTGTGATGCCGCGCCACAATGTTCTGCACAACCATGCTTCCAGCACCCTGATCCATCGCTGACGCATAGTCTCTCAGCAAGGCATTCCATTCCTCTTTGCTTCTACGCCAATCTGATGTTGACATTCGCATCGTCCGGTTGCGCGACTCCTCAATAAGTCCAGGATCGAATCGCGCTTCGACTTCTCGCCGGTATGCCTCAATTGTTTCTGCGCCAAGCCCTTCGTAGAGCGAACGTTCATCGGTTGGCATGGTTGTATCCTCGATGGATTGTATGGTTGATGAGATCGTGGCATGGATTTGCTGCAGTCGAGCCACTTCCTGTTCTATGATCTGGCGATGATGCTCAAGTATCTTGATAACATCCTGTTCTTCAGACACGAGCAATACTGCAATGGTGTCCAAGGGGACGTTCATGGCCCGATACACAAGGATCTGTTGCAGGCGAAGTAGATCGTCAAAGCTGTAAAGCCGATATCCTGCTTCGGACCGAATCGAGGGTCGCAGCAATCCACACGCATCATAGTGATGCAACGTTCGAACGCTTACGCCTGCAAGTGAGGCCACTGTTGAAACCGTGTAATATCCTGTTGTTTTCATGGTACGAATTACGTCACTACCGCAGGGTTGGGGTCAAGGGGATTTTTTCCACACTGTTGCTTGGATAATTCCGATGCAGGAACGATCAGCAGCGTAATTTGTGCCATGTTTGCGCCCAGTTCTTTCCGCCTCACTACGGACCAAGCTCTTACCGTTGCCTCATCCATAGGGTTTGGCGCTTTGATTGCGAATGCAGAGGGCACCTATTTTGCCACGCATCTGCCGTTTCTTATTCAACACAACGACGATGGCACCACGATCTTCGGCCACTGCGCACGTGCAAATCCGCATGCAGGCCAGCTCGCAGGTCAGGCGTCGGTTCTCGTCGTCCAAGGTCCACATGCCTACATCCCTGCAGGCCTCTATGCTGCTACCGAACGCGCCCGCCAGTCTGGAACACCGTCCAAGGATGTGCCTACGTGGAACTATGTGGCAGTTCACCTTCATGGAATCACGCAGATCATCGACGATGCCGAAGGCGTAGTTGCTATCCTTGACCAGACCATCAAACATTTCGAGCCCGACTTCCTGCCGGACTGGCATACGCTTGATACCACGGTTCGTACCGGCCTCCTGAAGGGCATCGTAGGATTTTCCATGCGTGTCACGGACGTGCACGGCGTGGCCAAGTGGAGCCAGAATCGTACCCTCGAGGACCGCCAGCGGGTGACCGACTACCTGCAAGGGCAAGGCATCAACCTGCCGCCAGGACTGCTGCCATGACTCTTCCCCTTTTGCCCGTTACGGACGTTCTTCCTGCATTGCACGACGTTCTGAGAACGAAGGGTACATGCATCCTGGAGGCCCCTCCTGGAGCAGGTAAAACCACCTTGGTGCCATTGAGTATTGCCAACGACACATCGTTGGGTACGGGGACCATCCTGCTGTTGGAGCCACGCCGCGTGGCAGCACGCGCTGCAGCTCGGCGTATGGCTGCCTTGCTGGGCGAAGACGTGGGCTCTACCGTGGGTTATCGCCTGCGCATGGAGTCCAAGGTCTCTTCCACTACGCGCATCGAAGTGGTCACGGAAGGAATCCTCACGCGACGCCTTGCCAGTGCCCCAGAGTGCGCAGGTGTCTCCTGCATCATCTTCGATGAGTTCCACGAACGGTCCATTCACGCCGATACGGCGTTAGGCCTTGCACTACTTACGCGCAGCCTCTTCCGACCAGACCTCCGGATCGTCGTCATGTCGGCTACGCTGTCGTCGCTTTCCAACTTGTCGGCTCTGGTGGCTCCCGACATGGCCGACGTCACCGTCCGTTCCACAGGCGTCATGTTCCCCGTGGAAACCATTGCCATGCGGCGTCCGCCCGAGAAGCCACTACCCGACACCATGGCGGCGGCTGTGCGGGACGCTTTGGCAGCGCATAGCGGAGACATCCTGTGTTTCCTGCCTGGCATGGCTGACATCAACCGCACGGCAGAGCGCTTGGGACATATCGACGATGCCGATGTTCTTCCGCTTCACGGAGACCTTGGCTCTGCTGCCCAGGATGCCATTCTCCTTCCGTCGCCGCAGGGCCGGCGGAAGGTTATCCTTGCCACATCCATCGCCGAAACATCCCTGACGTTCGATGGTGTGCGGGTCGTCATCGACGGTGGCAAAACACGTGAACCACGCTTCGATGCCCGGAGCGGTATGACGCGCCTCGTTACCGTCAACGTCAGTGCCGATGCCGCTGAACAACGCCGCGGTCGGGCAGGACGCTTGGCTCCTGGAACCTGCTACCGCCTCTGGACCGAGGCCGACCATTCCACGCTGGAGCCCAGGCGGACGCCAGAGATCCTTACGTCGGATTTAGCGCCCATGCTGCTTGATCTTGCCGCATATGGCGTCACACTTGATGATCTACCGCTTCTGGACCCCCCGCCACCCTTCGCCGTGGCCATGGCTACAGCCTTGCTGACAGATTTGGGGGCCATTACACAGTCCGGCATGATTACCGAGTTCGGCCGTTTGCTGGCCTCCCTTGGAATTCACCCACGGTTGGGTGCCATGCTTTCCATCGGACGTCGTCTTGGCCTGCCGCCCTCTACACTTGCCGCCGTTGCCTCGCTTGCCGCTGAACGCGACGTCCTGCGTTCGGTTCGCGATGCATCCGTTCACCGCCGCGTTGCCGCCCTCGACGGTCATTCCGACCCCGATATCGAGAAAGGGGCCCTGGCACAAGCACGTCGCCAGATGGCCGTGCTTCGCGATCGCGTAGAGCGCCTCCCTGCCGGCCCAACGGTTTCTTTTGCCGACCCCGTATCCGTTTCTCTGGCACTTGCTTATCCCGATAGAATTGCTCGCCAGAAGCAGCCTGGCCGTTTCCTGCTAGCAAACGGACGCACTGCCACCGTTCACCAGCATGACCCCCTTGGCGATGCCCAATGGCTGGCCATCGGCGATGCCGATGCCACCGGAGGTATGCTTGCGGTACGGGTGGCAGGGCCCCTTACTGAAGACGACGTTCGGACGATTGCTGCAGACCGCATTACGGAAGAGACGGTCTTCGGCATTGACGAGCAGCAGGGTCTTGTCGTGGCGCGGCGTTGCACACGTTTGGGCGCCATTACACTCGACGAGCGGGACGACCCTACAGCAACGGATGAACAGTGTGCCCACGCGCTGGCGAGCTGGGCAGTAGAGCGACAATGGCGGGACCTACGATGGAGCGACGAAGGCACATCACTGCTTCACCGATTGGTCTTCCTGATGCACAACAGCCCCGACACAACTGCGTTGACCATGCTGGAGAGCATCCTACCGGCCACCATCCTGGCAACATATCTCGTGGGCAAACGCCGCCTCAAGGATGTTGCTGCACTCGATGCGGAGAAGCTCCTCCGTGCCCACACGGACTGGGCTACACTCCAGCGGCTTGAGGCCGAGGCTCCAAAGAGAGTGACGCTGGCGCGTGGCCGTACGGTGATGATAGACTACGCCGACCCACATCGGCCTACCATTGCTTCCCGTTTACAGGACTTCTTTGGTACCCTTGCGACGCCCCTCATCGGCCCCAGGAAGATTCCGCTTACCATTCACCTGCTCTCCCCCGCTGGGCGCCCCGTACAGGTAACCCAGGATCTGGAAGGATTCTGGCGCGGAAGCTACGCCGATGTGCGCAAGGAAATGCGTGGACGATATCCCAAGCATGCCTGGCCGGAGCATCCAGAGCGCGGCGAATTGTGAATTCAGTAGGTACTTCTCCACAATCGAAGAATTGTCGAACGTTGGGGAGCGCACGTTTGCAACCGTTACGTGTAGGAATGAGAACGTGTGTCCCTTAGAGTCTTTCCTTTATTCCCTGGACATGTGGCCCAAGCCACAGGCAGGTTGGAATCGTGCCCTGCGACTAAGGGCCGCACGTTTGTATAGCCACGTCCTGCCCTTGGGGCAGCCAGGGCAGTATGGTACACTCCCAAAAAGAAAGGCCCTTGCAAGCAAGGGCCTTTGTTTTCACGTTCCAAATGAGCGACACATTATGCGGAGCAGGTTTCGCAGTCGGGGTTGTCGATGCTGCACGCTGGCCCAACAGAAACAAATTCAGGTTGTACTGGCATGGATGGCGAGGCAGGTGGTTGCGATGGCGTACTGTGGGAGACTGCGGGGGCAATACTGGGCACACCTTCTGAAGGTTGCGACGGACCCGATTGGGCCACAACGGACTGGTCGATCGTGAACTTGATGGCGTCTGCGGCAGCCTTCGTGCGCAAGTAGTACATGCCGGTCTTGAGGCCGATCTTCCATGCATGGAAATGCATGGAAGACAATTTGGCGCGTGTAGCACCTTCCATGTGGATGTTCAGACTTTGGCTCTGGTCAATGTAGGCTCCGCGAGCCGCCGCCATGTCCAGAATGGTACGCTGCTTGACTTCCCAGACGGTTTTGTACAGTGCCTTGATGTCGTCGGGAATCGACTCGATCCTTTGAACCGAACCATTTTCCGCTATCAGCCGCTGCTTCATGGGTTCGTTCCACAAGCCCATTCGGATAAGGTCATTCAACAAATACTTGTTGACAACAATAAATTCCCCCGCAAGAACGCGGCGCGTGTAAATGTTCGAGGTAAATGGCTCGAAGCATTCATTGTAGCCAAGGATCTGCGAAGTGGACGCCGTTGGCATGGGTGCCACAAGCAAGGAATTGCGTACGCCATGCATGGCCACGCGTTGCTTCAGCGCCATCCAGTCCCACCGCTCCGAAGGCGTTACGCCCCACATGTCAAACTGGAAAATGCCTCGCGATACCGGCGATCCTTCGAAGGTTGCATACGGTCCGTCAACCTCCGCCAGCTCACACGATGCCTCCATGGCAGCATAATAGATCGTTTCGAAGATCTCGGCATTCAGTTGTTGGGCTTCCTCGGATTCAAAGGGCAGGCGCAACATCACGAACGTATCGGCCAGACCCTGTACGCCCAAGCCGATCGGCCGGTGACGCATGTTCGAATTAAAGGCCTCTGGAACCGGATAATAGTTGCGGTCGATAACGGCATTCAGGTTCTTTGTAGCAACCTTTGTTACCTCGCGCAAACGGTCGTGGTCAAATTGTCCGTCAATAACAAAGCGAGGAAGAGCAATGGATGCCAGGTTGCAAACCG
>JALOMA010000001.1:36594-42249 GCA_025455735.1 Candidatus Kapaibacterium sp. | reverse complement strand
TGACCACAGCAATACCCTGTGGTTCCGGGTTTTTGGAAACCTGTACACTCTTCCAGCTGATGGACAACGTATCGAATTGGTTTCGACTTCCATTCCCAGCCTCGCCGGATTCGCCGTCCTGGGTAACACCATAACAAGCGTAGGCGAATATGGCGCATATTTTTCGGACGACGACGGAAAGACATGGTACCTCAGTGCTTTTCATGACAGCATTTATACGTCCATGGGCCGAGGCGATGCTGGATTGCCGCAAGCACCGGTTGAGCGTTTTGTCGATAGGAATGACACATTATATCTATCATCTGCTGGACATGGTTCTGCCTTTGTTCGTAGTGGCACCAAGATTCAGTATCTAAGGGCAAGTGGTAGAACTATCGAGTTACGCTGCTCTAATGGGGCCGATGTTCGAAGGGGACGCCCTATATCAACATTTACCCCCGAAAACGACTATGTATCTGACGGCGATTTCGTTTCCATTCGCCCGCGATACAGAGGCCTTTCGACCCCTCTGGAGAACTATTCCTACTGGTGGTTTGGCCCGGTTGGTGATTCTTCGGTCGTAGCCGCAGGCGACACCATGTTGGTATCCAACGATGATGGTACGACGTGGCGCATCGCTGGTGCTGGCCTGCCGAAGGCCGGGAATGGCAAGGCTACGGCAGCCTCGGACGTCCTGCAGACGCCATCCGGTACGTGGCTCCTGGGCTTACGTGGATGGAGTACCGAAACCGACGATACCACCCTTATCCAGCCAGGCGGATTGTACCTATCCTCCGATGAGGGAAGAACCTGGGCCGCCAGCAGCATGGACAATCCAGATGCGGCATACATATGGGACATCCACCAGACGGAGCGTGGCATGTTCCTTGCCACTGCGGCCAAGGTCACCAGCAGAACCCTGGAACCCTCCTTCGAAGTTGGCGACACATGGATCCTTTCCAGCAGTGATGATGGCAAATCCTGGACAACCACTCAGAACATCGCCTCGCGCCAACGGCCTGCTATAGGGTTTGGCTATCGGATTGCCAGTGACGATCACGACCGGATTGCCGTCCTGTCGGAACAGTCCGTGTGGCTTTCTACGGACAACGCACGGACATGGACAGAATATCCCGTTTCGGCGGATCCAACATTGTGTCTCGTCGATCTTGCCTTCCATGGACGCGACTCCATCGTTGTTGGCACGACCAGTGGACTTGTATGGATTCCCATTCCTGCAACCAGCATCGAGACCGACCCTATACGCTATACCTCCGTCTGGGCGTATCCAACACCCGTCACTGGCCACAATGCCACGATACGGTTCAACAATCTTGACCTTCAGGGGCGAACACTTAGCCGTGTCTCCCTCGTCGACGTCAATGGTGCAACCATCCGCGACCTTACCGGCTTGCTCCTCCTCGATGCTCAGCAACAGCGTCAGGAATTCGTCATTGCGACGTCCGACATCCCTAACGGTTTGTACTTCATCGTTCTGGACGCTGGAACCTATCGGACCGTCTCCAAGCTTCTGATTGCACGCTCACGCTAGCGATACCACTTCATCATGATGAAAGGTATGCCATACCGGCAAGCACGGCACCAGCAACAACCGCCATGCACAGCATGGACAGAGTAATGCGGATGGCAAACGGGCGGCTGCCCTGCGTGAATGACAATACGGACTTCACAACAATGTTGGCGCTAACGGCCACCAGGATGGCAAGTGTGGCCGTAGTAGCGGGCAATGCGTCGGATATCATACGATCCGTGGCCGAAATGGTAATCGCGTCAACATCCACCAATCCACCAACTATGGCTGTCCATACAATAGCGCCACTGCCATACCATGCAGTAGCAACAGCATTCACGCCGGCAACCAATGCCAGAAAAGCCGCAAACTCCAACGCTGGGCGCAATCGCAAGGGGTTCCGCAGATCCATGGCCTGCGGGCTTCCCTCGGGCTGCTTTCCGATGAGTCCGATGGCCAGCCCTACAATGGCAGCCCCTACGAAGGCAGGCAACAAATCGGCAACCAGTGGTGCACCTAGCGCCCATACAATGGCTATAATGCGCAGGAATTGGATGGCATTCGACACCGTGGCGGACCGCCACAAGGCGATTGATCGGTCCGGCGAGCGCCGCGACTCCTGCGCAAACGCCGATGTTGCCACCGTCGTAGAGACCAATCCGCCCAGCACGGCCGTGATGTTCTGGCCGCGACTCCTGCCCAGATACTTCTCGAGGAAGTAGCCGGCAAACGAAATTCCCGACACCATGATGACGGCCTTCCACAACCCCGTAGGCCGGAAGAAACCATAAGGGCCATAACTTCCTGTGGGCAAGAGTGGATAGATGACGAAGATCAGGGCAAGAAAGCCAACCGTACCGGCAAACTCCGCTTCGGTAAACCGTTCACGGAAGAATGTCTTGACCTTCGCCTTGGCGTCGAGAATCATCGTCAGGATCACGGCCAATGCCACTATCTGGGGACGCATTGCCAGCACCTGGGGAAGAGCGCTCACGTAGGACAGCATGAAGACGACCACAAAGGCAATCTCCGTGGTGACTCCGGCCGTCGACGGCTCCCGAAGGTGTATCACAGTCGCAATGGCGCCAACAACAAGTATCATGGCCAGCGCTAGCGGCACGGATCCTGTAAGGGCCGTCAGCCATCCGACGGCGCTTACCAGAAGGAAATCCCGAAGGCCCAGACCACTGCGGTTGGTGGCTGTTTCCCGTTCAGCGCCAATCAGCAGACCGATCAGCAGTGAGACAGCCATCGATGACCATGGCTGCAATCCCGAAACGCCAGAAAACAAATCCATAGGTACTCCCACAAACGAAAAACGGTCCGTATGCAATCATACGGACCGTGTGTTGTTTCCGGCAATGGTGTGCGTCAGACCAACGGCGTCACGTACTTGGCAGCCATGGGCTTTGCTAGCGCCTCCCGTACCCAGCGGCCCTGTTCCTCCGCCATGCGGCGTACGGCCAGACGTTCCTTGTTGCACGGGCCGTCGCCGTTGATAACACGCTTGAACTCGGCCCAGTCCGGATCGCCGTACGTCCACTTGCCCGTCACGGGGTCCTTTGCGAGCTCCGCATCGGGCACCGTCAAGCCCAGCTCCCAAATCTTCGGCACGTACTGGTTGAAGAACTGCTGGCGCATGTCATCGTTGGTAGCCATCTTTACCTTCCACTTCACCAACTTCTCGGTGTGCTGGCTAGCCACATCTGGTGGGCCAAAGAAGTGCATGATGGGGCGCCACCAGCGGTTCAGGGCCACCTGCAGCATTTCACGCTGTTTCGGTGTTCCCGTTGCAAGTGTCACCACGTTGTCGTAGCCGTACTTGAGGTGGAAGGACTCTTCCTGGCAAATGCGTTCCAATGCCCGGCAATACGGGGCGTACGAACCCTTGGAATTGGTTACCTGATTGATGATGGCGGCAGCGTCGATCAACCAGGCGATCACGGCCGTATCAGCCCATGTGAAGGCCGGATAGTTGAAGACATTGGAGTACTTCGACTTGCCATTGAGCAGGTCGTCGATCATCTTCTCGCGCGGCTTACCCAACGTTTCGGCCGCTGAATACAACAGTTGGGCGTGCCCAACCTCGTCCTGAACCTTTGCCATCAAGGCCATTTTTCTCTTGAACCCAGGAGCACGCGTAATCCATGTTCCCTCCGGCAGAGCGCCGATGATTTCCGAATGGGCGTGCTGTTCAATCATACGAACAAGTTGCCGGCGGTACTCTGCTGGCATCCAGTCGTGTGCTTCGATTTTCTCGCCACGGGCAATCCGTGCTTCGAACTCCTCAAGCAATGCGGGATCGTCCGCTGGCAGCTCGCGTTGCGGGCCTTCGACAATGCTGATGTTACCGTACATGAATGTCTCCTGATGCTTGTAATGATCGTTATTGCTTGCGTAACCATTGCCACCGGAAGTGGTAGAATCCAATGGGGGTGAACATGGTTGGTGCAGCAACCGCATCGCGATAGATGCTGGTGATTTGAAACTTCACGACGGAGCCGTTGGCCAGTCGAACAAGAACGGTCTTGTCGGGCGCTGGGCTGATCGTATGCGAAATCAAATCGTATGCAAAGATCGCATTTGGACAGAGAACACAATTCGGAACGATTCGGTTCGCAACGGCTGTGTCTTCCGTTCGGAAGGACTCATCGGCAGGTATGGTGGTAACTTGTTCGAATCGTCCTGCCCAAACCATGGCCCGTGTCGTGCCCGATCCGGCATTGCCACTGTTGAACAACACGTCCACCGACCTTGTTCGCCCTTCACCCTGAAGGTAGGCAACCTTGACATCCCATGCCGACGTTGCTGCCTGGGACGCCGGCACAACGCTGTCGCCACTGAACGAATAGTACAACCATCCTTCGGTACTGTCGGGGCGTAGGTTGGACCTGACAATCGCCTCTGGGCTTGCTGGTGGTGGCGTTACAACGTCGTCGTCTCCGCATCCCACCGTGACACCTACCAAACAAACCGCTGCAATCAATGCCTTCATGGTTCCTTCATCGTGATCGTGGATACAACCCAAGCGCCAATCTTCTTCCCGTGCCGTGCAGCAGTCTCGCATCCGTGCAGATAGTGTATGCCGCCATAAAATCGGCTGATGGATGCTTCCTGTGCCGCCTCGCGAAAGCTCTTGAAATGGCGTATGCCAAAACCGAATTGTGCCTCCGTGGAGTCGGTAAAACTCCGGTCGCCAAAATGCGACTGCAGGACTTCGGCCGCAGCAGCCGTGATGGTACTGTGGCCCGAGGCATGCTCCGGAAACGGTGGCGTCTGTAGTTGCGGTTCCCAGTTCTTGTCGATGTATCGCTGAATGTAGGTGACGGGCCGAATCAGATTGTACTTGTACTTCTCGTGCCAACACGCCGTAAAGCCGTCGAACAAGGCAAAAGCCGTTCGGCTATAGATCTCCATGGACGGGACAAACGGCGTTCCATCGCCCTTCATGATCTGCATGGCAATGTTCATCCAATGGCCGCCAGGCGATATCTGGCGCGAATTGTAAATGAAATGGCCGTGGTAGTTGGTTACTACGGGATTGTCGTTCCAGAAGTCGGCAATGTGCTTTTCGTCCTTCGTGAGCTTCACCTTATGCTGGTATACTGCCATGGCGGCCTTGTAAAACTGGCTGTCCATCGTTGTGCCAAACGGCATAGGCGGCTCCACCGGGAACTGATCTACACTCTTGAGTGCAATGGTGCGAACCAGACCACAATACGGGGACAAGGGTCTGGCATAGTTCGGGGGCGTTGGTTCCCAGCAGCTGTCGCATTTGGGCCACTCCCAGTCGGGCATTCCTTGCGTCCTGGGATATCCGTCCGCCTTCGCATAGGCATTGATGGCCTTCCCTACGTCCTTGCCGTAGGCGATCGATCGTTCAAATACGTCCGTTGCTACATGTGGCTTCAGAGCTTCGAAATGAGCCATCGCAAGACTGTCCGTGATGTTGATGCGATAGACCAACTTGCTGCATGCTACCTGATATGCCGCCACAGCAGCTACCCGCCAGTCATACTCCTTTGAAGCGTCGGGCATGGGACAGTCCTTGAAGCCGTTTAGCACGCCCACAAGTGACCGGTACCCTTTTTCGCCATGGTAGGCTGCTTGATACCCAGCCAGATTTTGATAAGCATGAATGCGCG
>JALOMA010000001.1:0-36569 GCA_025455735.1 Candidatus Kapaibacterium sp. | reverse complement strand
CGCTGCAATGGGCGGACCAAACCCGTCCTCCATGATGACTTCAATCACCGTACGATTCCACTCATGCACAAGCTTTGCCCCGCTAGGGCCACCAGCCGCATGGCCATGGTGTGCGGCCGCACAAACGACCATACAGACGAAAATCCAGAGTTTCATAGCTGAAATAGGGTCAAAAAATGAGCGAATGTAGCGTGCAGGACTGTTCGCCAGACAAATATAGGGTCTCCGGTGCAGGCAGCCTTCCCCTATGGGCGTTTGCGGCCAACGGGGGGGCGTACTGGACCATTCCGACGGAAAACACGTGGCCAGCCATTATTGATTCCCACGATATACGTTGTTCCACCAAGAGCGTCGGCTACGGTAACAATGCGGCGGGCAGCGCCTGGAACATCCCAGCCGGAAGAATCGGGCCTGACGGCCACAAAACCACGATCGGACCCCAGAAGCACTTGCCCCACACCCGCTTCATAACCAACAACATCGGAGTCTGCTTCCTTGCTATTGCCAACCAGCAGTATGTCCTGCTTGCCGTCGCCATTGATGTCGTCCAAGGCAATGTCGTAAATAGGTGCTATCTGTGCTTCCAAGGGCAACTCCTCGGCAACGAATCGTTTACCACCGTCGTTGCGGAAGATCATCGAAACGTAGGTCGTTACCTTGCCGCGCAGCATGGTGCCGGAGAATCCTTCGGGGATAAGGTCGTCCAACGATGCCAGGGCGTACGAACGATACGTCACGTAGCGGCGTGCATATGTTGGCAGGTGGGTCAGGAGCACATTCCGGTCCCGTGTGGGGACACGTTTGCCATTCACCACCTGCGACAGTAACGGGTCAATCGATCCATTGTCGTCGAAGTCAGCGGCCACGTATTCGATCGGTGCCTCCTTGGACGTAGGGAAACGACTGTTCCGACCAAGATTTCCGCAGATGAGGTCCACATCACCATCACCGTCGACATCTCCAACAGCGAGGCCCGTCCACCACCCCTCGTAGCCGTCCAGTCCAAACCGCGTCGTGGCATCCGTGAACACACCTTTGCTGTTGAGCAATATCCGCGGCGTCATCCACTCCCCAACCACGATGATATCAGCGGACTTGTTGCCGTCGATATCGGCAAACACCACCTTTGTCGTCATACCACAATATTCGAGGGAAGGGGCCTTGGCACGAGTTACGTCCACAAATCGGCCACCATCGTTGCGCAGGAGCACGGTACGTGGTACCTCGGGGAAACGGCCAGGAACAACTCGTCCACCAACGAGGGCGTCAAGGTCACCGTCACCGTCCATGTCGGCCATGGCAATGCTACTACCGGAGTGACGGCCCGTGGGAAAGGCTCCATCTACGACCGTAAATCCCCCCTTGCCATCGTTAACGTACAGGCGATCTTCCAGTTCGACATCCTCGGCGTCAAATTCGTTGCCACCCGTGATGACGATCAGATCCAAATCTCCATCGCCGTCAACATCGGCAAGCTGGGCGTCCACGTCCTCGCTTTCATCATAGGCAGGAATGCACTGCTTGCATTCCACGAATGTAGCATCGTTCTGCTGAAGCCAGACAGACGTAGAACTGTACTTGGGGCCCGTCAGCACAACGTCCAGACGTCCGTCGCCATTGACGTCGCCACTGGCTATTCCAGGACCTTGACGCGAGAATCGGTAGGGTAACAGTCGTTCGCGCTTGAAGTCGTCGTAGTTGTTTTCACGATGTCGAAATGACAGGACACTCTTCGGCATGTCGTCGACAAAACGTTGGGGCGGCAAAGGAGCCGACCATGGCATGGTATTTTCCTGCACCAGCACGTGATGACGCCGTGCCGTAAGCGAACGGTGGGTGGACGTTGTTCCGTCGGGCCAGACGACAACTACAGAGTCGATTGCCATTGCCTTCCCAAGGCCCACATGCACGATGTGCTGGGACGTTGACAGATAACCACGTGCTCCGTTGAGCTCGCGAACATACGCTGTGCCTGCCGCCCAGACCGTAAGCCGCGCTCCTATGCCATCGGTATTGCGCCCACGCCCCTTGCAGGAGAAGGTGACCCATGACCCCAAGGACTGCTCCACGGCATTGTTGCGATACAGGAAGGCCACGGTGTCGGTGGTATTGATAACGATGTCCAGGTCTCCGTCGGCGTCAAGGTCTGCCAAGGCCACACCATTGGCCACGATGGAATCGCCCACACCCGAAGCATTCGTAACGTTCTTGAACTGCAAACCATTGGAGTTTCGATAGAGATAATTGGGCGTCCAGGAGCGCGGAATCGTACGATATCCATCGGTACGGGCGGTGTCCGAAAATCGTACGGAATAAATGAAATCCTGGTCGCCAAGGTCTCGTTTGGTCCCATTACCGATGAAGATATCCTGAAGTCCATCATGGTCAAAGTCGGAGAAGAGAATACTCCAACTCCAATCCGTAGCAGCAATTCCGGCCAAAAAACAGATATCGGAAAACCGGCCATTTCCACGATTGAGCTGCAAGGTATTGTGAATGCGCTGGGTGCTGTCGAAGAAGGGGCCATAAATTGACAAGCCACCAACCTGCGTCATACGGCGATAGTGCGTCTCGGGCAACATGTCAACAACGCCGATGTCGGTATATCCATCATTATTAATATCGGCGATGTCGGATCCCATGGAGAATTGGGACATGGACTGCAGGCGTTTGAGGATTTCATTCTTGAACGTACCATCCCGCTGATTGATATACAGGATATCCCGTTCTTCAAAATCATTGGCAACATAAATGTCGGGCCAGCCGTCGTTATCGACGTCGCTAACGGTCGCGCTCAGGCCATATCCTTTGTCACCCAGACCGGCACCAGACGTCACGTCCGTAAACGTGGTTTCGTCGTTACGGAAAAGTCGATCGGAAATACCAGGATTGATATGCCCTTGGCGGCGTGGCTCTCCGTTGGTAACAATGTACAGATCCAGATCGCCATCGCGGTCATAATCCAGGGCAACGGCATTATTGGAATTAATGTTGACGTCCAGTCCATAGACGGCAGCCATATCGCGAAACACACCAGTGCCATCATTGACGTAGAGAGAATTCGGAGCATATCGGCGGCAGACGTAGGCGTCCAGGAATCCGTCACCCGTGATGTCTGCGAGCAGGATGCCACAGGTAATGCCCGTGTCTACCATGTTGGAACGTTTGGAGACATCTTCGAAACGGAATCCTCCACGGTTCCTGTAGACGTGGATACCGTTTCCTGTAGAGGTGAATATGATATCCGGCAACCTATCGCCATCGATATCGCCCACGGCCACACCGCCTCCATTGTAGGCGTAGAAGTCCTTGATGATGTTGAACGTATCCGATTCGGCAATATGATTGGCGAAGCGCACGTTGGATTGATCGGGGGAAATACGCTCGAAGCTTTGCGCCAGAATGGGAGCGAAGTTGCACATTCTTGCAAGCGCAACAGCTGCCAGGACGTACCAACGGTAGCGCCAGGCAGGCGGCAGAGATGTGCGGCTGGGGATCACGAATCAGCGTCTCACGGACAGGTCAGGAACTGGTCTTATGTGCGCGTACGGACAAGGATAACCAGAGCGATGAGAAAAAACAACCCGTTGGCCGACCAAGCGACGGCTTCGATCGGCAAACTTGTGTTTGCCCCGAAGGCCAGACTTACGCGTGTGAAGGCAATGTAGACGAATGCGCTGATCATTGCCATGGCGATATGGACGGCTACTCCACCACGACGGCGCACGGATGCAAATGGCACTGCAAGCATCACGACAATGACGTTGGCCCAAGGAAAGGCGCGCTCGCCGGCAAGGTCAATTTCCTTCCGCCGGGTGTCCTTACCACCTTTTTTGAGTGTCAGAAGATAGTCTTCCATCTCGGTCCATGTCAGTTCCTCAACATTCCGTTGAATGCTGACGATCTGTTCATGCCTGATAGAAAATTGGGCTGGTGATTTTTGGATGGTCGTGGCGATGACGGAGTCCGGGGTGAATCTCCGTTTGGTTCCCGATGCAATGAACCACTGATGTTGCACGGTGTCGTAGGTCATGACGGCCGCATCAATGCGTTCAATGATACGCGGAGTACTATCACTGGAGTATGTTTCGATAGCCACCGTGTTTGCCGTCTTACGGTCCGGATCGTAATTACCGATAAGGACGTTCCGTGTCGGACTTTCCCGAAAGGCCAGATTGTACAGTGAACCACCCGCATTGGAACGGCCCATGTACTGGCGTTCGATGCGAAACTTCTCCGCATTGGCTGCGGGAACCACCGATCCATTGAACCAGATCTGAACAGCGCTCAGGACGGCACCAACGGCCAACAGGGGCAGCATGAATCGATAGAGCGGCATGCCGCCAGCTCTCATGGCAGTGATCTCATTCGCACTGGCAAGGCGGCCAACACTGAAGAGAGACGCCAACAGCATTCCAACGGGAATCAACAGTTTGAGGATATTGGGTAGGAAGTACAGATAGAACTGCACCACGATTGGAAACGGAGCCTTGTGATCGATGAAGTCGTCCAAGCTCTGGAGGAGATCTACGATCACGAAGATGACACTCAGCGCACCTACCGAGAACAAAAACGTGACAACAAACTGCCGAACGACGTAGCGGTCAAGCAGCCTCATGGCTGCTCCTTCGCATGGCTTGGCTCGCAGCACGAAGCGCCTGCCACCAGCAGGCAATCAGGCCTACGATGCCCAGGAAACTTGCTGCAATGGTTATCTCCATGACCGACACAGCCCCGGGCCATCGTACGGTAGCTACGGCCACTGGATAGAGGGCAACAATGATACCCCAAGCAAGAAACAAACCCAACGCTCCGGCACACCAGCTGACGATGGCATGGGGCATGGCCACAAATCGCGGCCTGGCGCCGATGAGCCCCCCCAAATGCATGTCCCGACGTGCCTCGTTGACTTCTGATCGGAGTGCATAGGAGACGACGACGAGAAACAGCAGAATGCTCAGTCCGCCAGCAATCGGTCCGGCAATCTGCAGATCGCGCCGGCGGGCTGCCACCGCAGAGGCCGCTTCGGCGGCGTAGGGCACGTCCTGCACATCCTGGTAGTAGGCCTTGATGGCATGCGCAAAGCCCGCAGCATCGTGGAGGGCGGCAGGGGCCAGGCGTACCTGGAAGACCGTCGGTACGTCCACGAGGTCGCGAAGCTCGGCCCCTTCTATGCCCATTTCCGCCGCAAACTGGCGCCAGACGGATTCAGCCGTCTTCCAACGTATGGCCTCCACTTCGGGCCGCTTGGCAATGGACCGGTAGAGTGCACGCTGGGCCGAGTCCGCAGTGCCAGGGCGCACGTGAACTTCCACTGCAACCTGGCTGGCCATGGTCTCGGTATCCCGCCACATTGCCGTTCCCCATACGGCACCCAGCAGGCACCACAGTGATGCCAGCAAGGATGCCACCACAATACGAATGGTGGCGCGGCTACGCCGGCGGGCAAGGCCCCAGGCGACCGTCGTATGGAACCATACCGTCATGGAAACACCTTTGTCTTGAGTCGTTGGATGGCGCTGCTGATATCCGCAAAGGCCCGCAGGAGCAGCTTCCAAGGGAACTGTATCTCGCGACGTACGAAGGCAACGCACAGGAAGCCGATGATGACATTGTTTGCCACCATGCCAAGGCCGATCCAGTCTTCCCAACCAGCATAGCCAATGGCGATGAGCGTAACAAGGGAGCTAACCATGGCGATGGCTGAAAACCGGACGATATCAGTATTCCTCCCCATCGCCATCATAATGGTGGACATGAGCATCAACGGCTGGGCCAAGGCCGCAAGACTAAGTACCGTAAAGTGCCCTACTGCTTCGCCAAATTTGGGTAGGATCCATACGATTGCCGAACCAGCTCCAAGCTGAATGAGGACGACGCTCAGGATCGTAGGTACCAAGGTGAACGAGATGCCCTTCGTGGCCAATATTCGCAGATCGTCGATGCGCCGTTGGGCCACCATCCTAACCGCTGCCGAATTCATGAGCGTAACGGCGGCATCAAAGGCCTGTTCGTATAACCGATAAAACGTCTTGGCAGAATTGTATACGCCAACGGTCGCCGTCCCAAAGAAGGACTGGATGATCAGGACGTCGAGCTGGCGGGGAATACTGTTCAACCCCGTGGCTACTGCCAACGGGACGCCAAAACGAAGGTATTCCTTGAGCGCAATTCCTGGTACGCGGCCAAACGTGAGTTGCCGCCGGGTAAGCCATACGGACACGGCGGAGCTCATGCCCATGCCTGTAAAATCAATCAGAATGATGTCCTCGAAGGTAAACGAGGCCCCTTTCCCGAACAGCCAGAAGGTAAGGATGGTTCTGCTACCAAACCAGACAGCATCGGCGATGAAGAGTTCCTTCATGCGCATGTCGCGGTAGAGAAGTTTCAGGCAAAACTGACGGGGTATCGACAGCAACGCAAATACCGGCAACATCGAGGCTACAGAGGCAAACCGTGGTTGATAGAGGATATCGGACAACGGCCCCTGCAACGCAAAAATGAGTGCCACGGCAACGCCAACAATACCACAATGCAAGGCAGCCGCAATGACGTGTACACGTGGTCGCTCCTGTTGGCGAACGCCAAACTGGATAATGCCCTGCAAAGCGGAACCATCCGTGACGATCATGATCCACGTATTCAAACCAAGAAGCAAGGAGAACAAGCCGTATTCGACAGGCCCCAAAGCATTGATTTGTTGAAGTTGGACGATGCCATACGCTACGTAGAGCAGTTTATCGGCCAACGACCACGAGATGGTACCAAGGTGTGCAGTAAGCTTCATCGGTGGCAAAGCTACGAAGCACTAGTCCTTGGCAACGGCAATTGTCCATTCGGCCCTTGGGCCTGGCCCAGTCCAGACGACTTTCGTGGTAGGTTGTAGTGTGGCGAATGCAGGGGAACATGCACAGGCCACGATGTCAACCAATCCCGAAGGGGGGAAGGCTACTGCAATACGCACCGTACCAGCGTGAAGAACCACGCCATCACCTGCTCGTTCGGCATGAACATCTGGATGTAATGGTAGCGTTATCCGTAGCTGCCTTCCAAGCGGTGCCATGTCGGTGATGGTGCATGTTTGGCCAGCGAACGAAATCGTACGCTCCTGCCCCGTGAACGCAGAGACGGCCCTCCAAAAGCCTGGACGGAATTCGTGAACGCCAGCTCGGAATCGGTCACCCATCATCCAGAAAAGTCCTTCCGAGAGGTCATCGGGCCAGAGGTTTTGCTCGGCATCGTCGACGGTACAGGTGGCATGGTTATGAACACTGCGTTCGAGGTTGCGTTGGCTGGGATTTCCTGTGTAGGTGGAGCTGCCGGGGTCCACCACAATGGGCCTACCATCCACCCAAAGAAGTGCCTGCAGCTGGTCATTGTGGGCATGTCCGCCTTTCCCATACTGACCGATGCCACCGGCCCGTGCCAGCACCGTCATTCGGTCCGAGCGCAATATGCCAATGCCGGCAAGGGGCCATGCCGCCATGGCGGAGCGTTGGGGATCGATGTGAAGGCCAAGGCGCGAAGCCATGTCTGCCATAAAGGAACAGTCGGGAGCAAATCCAAGCAGCTTGATAGCCTGGCCATCATCGTTGTCGCCAAGAAGAGGATATCCCAGATCGTCGAAGGTCATCAGCAGGGTCGTCATCCGTTGCAGGGTTACCACCCAAGCTGGTGGAAGGGGCTTCCCCGTATGTGCCACGTATATGTGGGCAGCCACCAGCAGGATGTCCGTCACCTGACGATGATAGCCGCTGCTGGCTTCATTCGTACAACCATCGGCCAGGATTTGGCGTACACGTTCGGCCGACAGGGCTTCCCAGGCTTCCGTGCGCCACCGTTGGGCGCGTTCGTCGCCCGCCAGGGCGCAGCCTGCCACGAATAGTCCGAGCATGTTTGCCAAGTAGTGGCTGGTTGTCATCCCTCCGGAGTGTTCGCGCCGCGCCGCTACCAGAATGGCGTGCTCCACGATACCGGCAGCAATACGTTCTGCGGCCCCACCATGATTCCAGCCAGCGGCACGCATCCATGAAACGGCGACAACAATGGAGACGATCCGCAGGGATATCCCCATAGGGAACAGCCAATGCACGCCATGATTGGCAGGCCATCGCCCAAGGAAGTCCACGATGGTGCGTTCGGCGGTCTCCAACCAGTAGTCACGACGTTGGGGGTCCAGATGAGCGGCCAGAGCCATGGCGCAAACGGGGTGTAGGCGCGATAGTTCGTGAACACAGCGGATGTCCGGCGCTGGGGGATCAGTCTGCGTTGGGAGCCATTCGGTGATACCATAGGCATCAACAATTCCGGCTGCCGAGCGTTCGGCAAATGCAATCACGCGGGGGCCATGGGCCTGGCACCACCTTTCGGACGGCAGCGGGAAGACGTCGGCCTTCAGGATACGCTGTGCGTCGCGCTCCACGGGAATACTGCGCTTTGCCGCTGCCGAAGCAAGGCGCACCGCTATGGCATCATACAGCTTGCCCCAGAGAAAGGGCCGTACGGAACCAGTCAACAATCGCAGTCGAGTCATCGCGTCCATGAGTGCCAAGTTACGCACGCCGTATCTTCGCGTCTTCGTTTGTCTCAATGGAATAGCATGTGTGGAATTGTTGCCCTTGTTGACCGGCGTGCATCATACGCAGATCTGACCGAAACGGGAGCCGCCATGCTGGCGGTGATGAGTCACCGCGGACCAGACAATCGCGGCACCTGGCAGCAGGGCCCGGTTCTGTTGGGCCACAACAGGCTTAGCATCCTCGATCTCTCGGCAGCATCGCATCAGCCCATGGTGGTGGACGATGCCATCCTTACCTTCAACGGCGAAATCTACAACTACGTGGAGCTGCGTACCGAGCTGGAGCGCGATGGATTTCGGTTCACCACCACCGGCGACACGGAAGTGATCCTTGCTGCATATCGTCGCTGGGGTAGCTCCTGCGTGGAACATTTCATCGGTATGTGGGCCTTCGCCCTGTGGGATGAGCGCTCCCAGACGCTCTTCTGTTCCCGCGACCGTTTTGGCATTAAGCCGTTCTTTTATGCCTTCCGCGATGAGCGTTTGGCAATTGCCAGCGAAATCAAGGCCATCAAATGTTCGCCGTTGTTTCGTGGCGGACTCAATGAGCAGCAAGTGGCTCGCGGACTCTACCTTGGCTGGATGCAGCAAGGCACCGAGACGTATTTCAACGACGTAACCATTCTTCCAGCCGCCCACAACATGGAGTGGCACGATGGCCGCCTGCGAACATGGCAGTATGCCACATTGCCAACCGATGCCGAATCACACGGCAGCTTCGACGAAAGCGTAGCCACGTTCAGGGAGCTCTTCCTGGACAGCATCAGGATATCGTCCCGGCGGGACGTTCCTATGGGTATTTGCCTGAGTGGCGGCCTGGACAGCACGAGTATCGCCGGCGCCTTGGCCTCCACGGGCGCCGAGATGGAAGTCCGCACCTTTACGGCCTACTATACGGGCAACCAGCGTACCGATGTCGACGAACGTCCCTACATCAATCATCTTCTAGAACGCTATCCTGCTATTCAGCCCTCATGGTGTAGCCCTTCAGATGCCGACGTGGCGGAGTCCCTGCAGCGGATCATCTGGCTCATGGATGCTCCCCTGCCATCCTCCAGCTATATCAGCCAGTACTTCGTGATGAAGCTCGCCGCCGAAGGCGGCGTGAAGGTCGTGCTGGACGGCCAGGGGTCCGACGAAATGCTTGGCGGCTATCTCCACAGCCTGTATCGTATCGTCGCCGACTTCGTGCGTCGTGGGAATGTCTCCGGAGCTCTCGCCGAGCTCAACGCCCATGCCCTGCGCCAAGGGTTGACGGCAGGCCAGCGCCTTGCATCTGCCGGCAAGTCTCTGCTAACGTCCTTGCGCGATGAACCCAGCCTCTATCGCCTGGAACTATCGCGAACGGCTCCGTGGGTGTTGGCCATGCCCTCCGACGATGTTGCCATCAATCTTGCCATGCCGCGGGGAAGCCGGTTCAATGCCTTCCTTGCCAACCTCATTCACACGACGCTCCTGCCCACGCTCCTGCACACGGAAGACTTGAATGCCATGGCATTTGGGATCGAATCACGGGTACCGTTCTTGGATCACCGCCTTGTGGAGGCATGTTTCCGCATGCCATCGGCCCACCGCTTCCACCGCGGGGAAACCAAACGTGTTCTTCGTGCAGCCATGCGGGGTATCGTACCCGATGCCATCCTGGACCGCAAGGACAAGACGGGCTTCATCACACCTGGCCATACGCGGTGGCTGCGCGGCGAACTACGCTATCTGCTTGACGGATCATGGAAGGAACTTGATGGCTTGGTACGGCCAGAGGCCGTACGCAGCGTTGTAGAACGCTATCGGAAAGGCGACAACAGCAATGCCCTGTTCGTATGGCGGCTTGCCATGGTGCGGGCATTTCTGGCGGCGTGAGTTATCGAACCGAGGTCAGGGCCGTCATGAACCGTTCCTTGTACTTCTCGGAGACGTCAACGGAAAGTCCATTCGAAAGCCGTACCGAGGGCATATTACCGCGATGGACGGCCCGGATACACTGCATGTTGACGATGGTGCTGCGGTGAACACGCAGGAAACCCTTTTCCGGAGTAAATATCTCTTCGCATTCGCCAATGCTGCGCGTCATAATAAGCGTCTCCCCCTTGACGGTGTGGATTCGGACGTAGCCGTTGTCGCCACAAAGGCAGACGATTTCCGTGGACAGACGGATTTCCATGCCCGTAGGTACCGGAATGCCGATGGGCCGCATCACGCCAAAGGCAACGTCGGGTTCGCGAACGGCACCCGTCGTGTCGGACGGGCTAAGTACGATTACCATATCCGGACGATAGCGCGTCACAGCCCACTGTTGGTCCTTCGGAGTCACCACGTCAACAACGTCAATGAAGGGTGATAGGTCGGCCACCATCTCTGGAGAAAACTCGGCGACCGATGCTGTGACAATGACGGCTGAACGTTTCATAGCTTCTGGTGTCTTGGTTGTTACCACGCTCAAAACTGCAGGTTAAGCCGTGCAGGATGGCGTACAATACCCCCACATTTGTTACTTATTTCGAACGTCCAACTACTGTGCTTACAATTATCGCCCCATTGCTCATAATTATTGCCATTGGTGTGCTTTTTCGACGTTTCGTCACCACGATGGACGCATCATACGTACGTAGTGTTATCGGGGCTTTGGTGATGAATGTTTTCTTACCTGCCTTGTCATTCCTGGCACTGTACAAAACACCGCTCGACAGCAGGCTCTGGCAAGTCCCCTTGGTAAGTGTTTTGACAGCATTAGGGGCACTTTTCTGTGCTATCATTACGTACCGAGTATTTCGTACGAATTTATTGTCCGATTCTCAGCGTGGTTCCGTAATTCTTGCGAGTGTTTGGTGCAATGCGACCTATTTGGGACTGCCAATTGTTACAGCTTCACTCGGACAGGATTTGTCACAGGTACCGTTGTTGTTCGACATGGCTGGGATGTCTCCGTTATTGTTTTCCGTGGGGGCAATGGTAGGTGTTCGGTATGGCACGCGTACGGACCGTCATGGTTGGCGAGACGGCATTGGGCACCTGGTGCGGCTACCACCGTTCATAGGGGCGGTAGCGGGATTGTGTGCACAGGTTGTCTCGGTAGAGATTCCGCAGGTACTCGTGCAGGCGGCAGAGATTCTCGGCCGGTGTGTTGCGCCGTTAATGATGGTCAGCATTGGATTGGCATTGCGCCCGATTCGCTGGCGGTTTGTTCCCCTCTTGGGGCCAGCATTGGTTATCAAGCTTCTGGTCTCTCCCCTTCTGGCATTTGCCCTGCTCTTGGCTATCGGCCCCGAGCCAAGGCTGGCGACGGCCATCCTGTTGGAAGCCGGGATGCCGACGATGATGCTGACCATGGTGTTCGCACAGAAGTATGGCCTGGACGAAGCGTTACTCGCCGAGGCCATCGTCGTGTCCACGGTTGTATCGTTGTTTACCTTGCCCGTATTGGCCGGCGCATTTGGTTGGCCTTAGCGCAGAACGCCAATAAGGGCACTGTGGCCAAGTGCAACATCATGCACGACATAGCTACCGGCTTGGAGAAGATCCGAAGACCAGATCACCGTGTCGACGCCTGCGGCAACGGTGATTTCGGCGGTAGATGCCCCACGGATATCGTACACAAGGATGCTACGATCGAATGTTAGTGGTTGAACTTCAATGGTCCAGGAGTCACGCTCCTTTCTCCGAACAAGCATCCGTTCCTTTCCCGGTCCCTCGTTATGGATAACGCTTACGGGTAAGTCCTGCGGATCGACACAGGGGTTTTCGGTCCATCGTAGAATGTCCGTCGAGGATACACTTTTTCCCGTGGCAGCCGTAAACCCCACCCAATACCTTGACTGTTCGCTGAGATTCAGGATCGAGTCAACACTAACGTCGGCAACATCCAACGAGGGTTCGCCGAGAGGGCCCTGCTGAGTCATCCAGACACGCAATCGGCGGTCACGCAGCTCGTACCGTACTGCAAAGGGCGATCCATCGGCCTTGACGGTGGGAATATTGAACGATATCCGATTGGGTTTATCGAGTTCATGCGTCGACTCCACAGGCTTTCCTGTCTCGCCGATTTGGAGGCCCAGGTGATTTCCATTGGGATCATTCGATGCAGGATTCATGTAAATGTCATGTTCGATAGCTATGGCATCCTGAATTCCCCAATAACCGATACCGCGGCCTGGAACGCCAAGGGCATCGCCGCCTTGCGTTTGAATCACAAAACAAAGTCCATCGGCACCAGGGGTGGATCCGTCAGGTTCGTCAAAATCATTGCCATTGGAATACCGCGCAATAATCTCGTGCGAAAACGCATTGCCAAGGAACCCCCGCTTCTCCAACCACATGGCGCCAGCACCCATTGGTTCGGCATCGCATAGGCGTACGGCATCACCGCTCCAGCGAGCAAGACCGGTCATCTGCACCTGCCCTCCGCTTCCCCGAAGGATATCAATAGAACGGCATGTGGCAATTCGCTCGACGGATGCTGTTGTCCGAAAAGAGCTGGTGAGTCCCGAAATCGCAAAGACATACGTCTCATTCTGTACGGCAACCGCCACGACACGGAAGAAACAACGTGGAAAGTGCATCGGCATGCCAGGACGCACGAGACGCTGTTCGATATCGAACCATTCCGTAGAAGAGAGCGGCCTGGTATCGTCAGTAATGCCACCAGCGATAACGATGGACCCAGGCACATATTCGGCCACGCCGTGATGCTGGCGCCCTTCCAGCAACTGTGCGATCTCGCGAACAAATCCAGCAGTATTATCCGTAAGCACGGACACTCCCCTTGCCGCCACAAACGGTTCTTCCTTAACGGCGCCGCCAATCACTACGGAGTATCCCGTGCGCGACAAGAGTACCTCCGGCGATACCGGAGCATTCGGAAACTGAATGGTTGATTGCCAGGTGCCATTCGCCTCATCATAGACGTACGCTGCTTCGCTCCTGTCACCTGAACCACTCGAACCTCCGGACGTACGATATCCAAAAAATACCGGAGCCCCACTTCGGCGGCTGATCCCACGCATCGAGTTGGCTGGTGCCACAAAATCTGCAACGAATTCACTTTCGCCCGTTTCCAGATGAAAAATCTCAGCGGAGCGTTCCAGCCACCCACCAACAACCAGAATCCTGCGGCTGTCCAACCACGCTACGGCATGCTGCCACCGCGGCTTGCGTAGGTTGCCAAGGTATTCCCAACGTTGCGTAACGGCATTGAACCGCTCGACGATGCTGCTGGCCGAATCCGGACCCATACCTCCGATTGCATACACATTCTTACGGTCGTCCTGCAGGACGCCCATCACCGCACGCGGCTCGTACATGGACCCCGTCCGACGTACCTTACCCGTCACAGCGTCAATGATCTCGCACCGCGATGTTGGTATTCCACCCAGGATACGATCACCTCGTGTGTAGCCACCAAAGACGAGAATCTGGCCATTTCCAACGTCACACGCACCAAAGTGGTGGCGTCCAATGTCCAAGGAATCCGTCAGCTCCCACTGTTGGGCGTGGCAATCAACCCCCAATAGCGCTAGAAGTCCTATTATTGCGCCCATCACATGGTGTGCACACCTACTACCTACTTGGTAAGCCACTTTGGCATGTGGAAGATTCATGGTCAATATCTCTGTTATGATTCAGCGCGTGCTTGAAATCCTCGTGCAATTTCTATGCCGACGTATCTGGTTTGAGCGTGGCAAGTTTAGGATCTTGCAAGACGTCTACCTTCGTCACGTGGCTCCCAAACCTGGCAGGCCGCGGAAGACCCATCTGTCTTTCGGTATTTCAATGCTTCTTGACCCAAGTGAGTTTCTTCAAGCCCATCTGTTTCTTTTTGGGAGCTACGAGCTACCCACAGTTCGGTTTATTCGGAATAATCTTACGGCAAGCAGCATATTCTTCGATATCGGCGCTCAAATGGGCTATCTGTCTCTTGTTGCTGCCTCGGCTGCAAAAGGTGTTCAGGTTTATGCATTTGAGCCCGAACGAAACAACCTGACGAGATTCGAGCACAATATCGCCCTAAATAGCATCTCGACCATACGTGTTATCGAGCAAGCTGTGTCCGAATCAACAGGAACACTAAAACTCTACCTTGCCGACAATAACAACGCAGGAACCCATTCAACAATACCTGGAGTTACCAACGTTTCCGAGCGATTTCTGGAACTTCCTTGTACAACGCTCGACGACTTTGTGCAGGCTGAAGGTATTCGTCGGATCGACATCATCAAAGTAGACGTCGAAGGTGGCGAGCTGGAAGTCATCCGTGGTGCACATAGGACATTGGCTGAATGTACACCTACCTTGATCCTGGAAATGAGTGATGCCCTTCAAGAAGCCCGTGCATTCAGCACGTCGTCCTTCAAACAAATGCTTGCCGACATGGGCTACCACGCCTTCACCTTGACGGATGCTGGTGCTCTTCTGCCCAGCGCGGTTGCCCAAGGCCATGCTATGGAAAACGTTGTGTTCGTTCACGAACAACGGCTGGAGTCTTTCCGAAGCCAAATTGTCAATGCCTGACCTTCTCCTCCTGGCGCCGGCACCACCACCCTATGGAGGCGTAGCCATCCACGTGTTGCGCCTTGTGGAATGCTTGGAAAAAGCTGGTATCAGAACGTCATGGACGTCCACGGCAGTTTCGGCGTCTTCGCTGCTTCGGAGCGTCCCCCGCAGTGTTTTCTCTGCCAACGCCGTCCATCTCCACGCCGATGAAGGCAACTGGAAGCTCATTGTCCTGGTGGCCGTCGTGACCGCCCTTCGCCGCATTCCCTTCGTGGTAACGTTGCACTCCTTTCGCCCGCGTACAGCCTTCCTGGATGGCATGGGTCACACCATACTGCGTTGGGCCTTGGCTCGCTCTGCCGTCACGATAGCCGTTTCCGATGATACGGCATCTGCCGTACACGCGATATTTCCCTCATGTACAGCCGCCGTGGTTCCGTCGGCATTGCCCATTAGCCGCGCAGAGCGCTCGGCCACGGCTTCCCACCTTCCCGTTGCTTGGCAAGGGGCCTCGGTCCGACTGGTGGCGAATGCCGGACGCGTGGTGTCCTATGAAGGACGCGACCTCTACGGTTTGGATACCATCATCGACGCTATGGCCTTGTTATCCGATTCGGATATTCACATTCTGTTGGCCATTGGTACCGTTGTTGACGCCGCCTTGTGGGACCGCCTACGCACGGCCGCCAGCGCGGACCCCCGCTTGCATTTCGTGACCCTCGACGGGCCGCTGCTGCCAGCCGTCGTGGCCAGCCATGGAGTGTTGCGTACGACGCGTACTGAAGGTGGGGCCTCCTTGACGCTCTCGGAAGCGCTGGAGGTGGGACGCTACGCCATTGGCAGCGATTGTGTTCCGCGTCCAGATGGCACCATCCTGGTGCCCATGGGTGATCCAGCCGCCCTTGCTGCGGCAATCACCGAGGTAGCCCGGCGCATTCGCGCCGGGGAGCCAGGGCCCCTTGCCAGACCACCGGCCGATGCATTTCGTGGGTTGTTGGACGCGTATAGCCGAATGGGTATCAGGCCATCTTTGTGAAAACGCTGAAGACGCCTGCAGAGGTGTAGATCTTCATGCCGGGCATGGACACCGGAACGTCCCGATAACTGCCATGGCGCAACGCGTGATCAACGGTGCGGAGCTGAAGAAGCGTACGTCCGATTTTTGCCAGACCGTGCTTTTCTACGATACGGTCGTTGAAGAATGGCTCGTCATAATCGCCATAATACAAGCGCTCCACTTCCTGCAAACCGGATGCCTTGACAATACGCTCGTTGTAGGAAGCAACATCGTAGTGGCGTTGAAAGAAGACGGGCTTGCGTTGGAATTTCTCGCCATAGACGTCCTGCTCGACGTACCAGTCCTTGGGATGACCTTCGTTGAGGGGCGTCGTTAGGATGTAGAGTCCACCAGGTTTTAACAGACGCGCACTTTTGGCCATGGCTTCGGAATCCGTCTGGCCTTCGAAGTGTTCGATGACGCTGATGTTGGTGATGATATCAAACGATTCTGGTTCCAGTTCCGTGGCCAGGAAGTCCCGTTCAACGATGTGCAGCCTGTTCGTTTCGGCTGCACCACCCGTTGCGCGGCTGGCGAATTCCCGTTGAATACGCACCCACTCGAATTTATCCAGGCAGGTTACGTCCCAAGCAGAGCGTTTGAGCACCCATGTTGGAAAGATGCTCTGGCCACTGCCAATATCAAGATAGGACAGGCGTTCAGCGAACCGACTCTGGAGGCGGGAGGCAATCAAGGGCAACTCGATGGCACGTTCGTATCCGAAACCTTTGATGCGGTATTTCCAGAGGAGCGTGCGGGCGTGCGCGTCGATGTCGCGCAGAAGGGCTTCGTTGATGCGTTCGATCATGATAGCGGCAAATATGCGACCGAACGTCAGAACATGGTTTTGAGTCGATCCAGCACGGGAAAATTCGTCAGCTCGTAGTGAATAGGTGTGATGGCGGCATATCCATCGGCGACGGCGAGATCGTCGGCATCATCAAGACGCTCGAGCGTTACAAATTCACCGGACAACCAATAGTATTCACGCCCTTGAGGGTCCCGGCGGCGTTCGTAGGAATCCTTCCAGACGCTGTTGCCCTGCCGTGTGAGTTTGATCCCCCTGAAGGCTTCGCGAGAACAGGCTGGGACGTTGACGTTCAGGAGTGTTCCCTGCGGAAGCTGCATTGTTGGTAGCCGCCGGGCAACCTCCAGGGCTACGTCGGCAGCAAGATCCATGGGCGCGGCATGATCAAACGAAGCCAAAGAAACGGCCATGGAAGGAACACCCATAAGGGTTCCTTCTGTGGCAGCGCTGACGGTGCCGGAGTAGATGGCGTTGACGCTGGTATTCGAACCGTGGTTGATGCCGCTGACCACCAGGTCTGGTTGTACGTCCAAAAGGGTACTGATTCCCAGCTTGACGCAATCGGCAGGCGTTCCATTGATGGCATATCCAAAGAACGTGCCATCGCGGTGGAACGGTGTAGCGCGGAGTGGTGATGCCACGGTAAGGGCATGGCCGACGGCGCTCTGCTGACGGTCTGGAGCAACAACAACGACATCGCCGATGGTTCGCATGGCACCAACAAGTGCCAGGATGCCCGGCGAGTCAATGCCGTCATCATTCGTTACAAGGATGCGCATACTCAGCGTGTCAGGTCCAAAAAGAGTACATAAGCCATGAGGGCAAGCAGCAGTGCCATGCCAATCTGCTGAACGCGAATCTTGATGGACGTGGAGATTTCACGTCGTATGATGGTTTCGACCAGGACAAACACCAGGTGGCCGCCGTCAAGGCCAGGCAGGGGCAACAGATTCATCACAGCCAAGGACACACTGATGAGGGCCATAAAGATGAGGAAGGTGTCCACACCTGACTCCATAGCGTTACCAGCCATCTTGGCAATGGCGATTGGGCCTCCAATACTTTCTTTGGCCGAAACGGTGCCGCGAACCATCTGCACGACAGAGCCAGCAATCATACCAGCCGTGCCAACTGCATCGGATGTACCTTTGGAAATGGCTTCCACTACACCGTAGTCGATGTGGCGGGTGGGTAGATGTTCGTATGACACGGCAAGTCCAATGCCCACTCTACCACTGGAACCAACAGTCAAATCCTTGAAAAAGGTACTGTCTCCGCGTTCCAAATGGAGGCGAATGCTCTTCCCGACAGATGATCGTACGATGCCAATCATTTGCTGTGGGCTTGCCACGGCGATGGAGTCGATGGCCAATATTGCGTCGCCCGGCTTGATATCGGCCCGCCCAGCAGAATTCGTTAGCTCGACCGTTTGCGCCGACAGGCGGGCGCCGGCAGGAGCCATGCCCACATCGCGCGTGGTACTGGCTAGACCTTGGACGAGTGCGTCGGCGCTCAGCGATACGTCAGTTTGCTGCCCGGATGGGCGTCGGACGGTGACGCGATGCGGATTGGGTGAGGTGGACAGAAGCTGTCGGATGATAGCATCCCAAGATTCGACGGTTTGGCCATCAATGGCAAGAATTCTGTCGCCAGAGCGGATACCGGCAGCATGGACACCGGATGTTGTACTGACGTAGCCAACGGTCGTAACGAGTAATTCGTCGCGACCCTTCGTCATGTTGATTGCAGCATAGAGGGCGATGGCCAGGACGATGTTCATGAAGACGCCAGCAACGAGGACGATGGCCTTTTGCCAGTTTTTCTTCGATCGGAACTCCCATGGTTGCGGTGCTGACGCCATGGTTTCGGTATCCAACGACTCGTCGACCATACCGACAATTTTCACATAGCCACCAATGGGTAGAGCGCAGAGGCGATAGTCGGTCTTATCACCCAACTCCACATCCTCGGAGAGTTTGCCGAACGAGAATCCCGTGATGGGATTCCAGCCCATAACACGTGGCCCCATGCCGATGGCAAAAACGTCGGCCCGCATCCCAGTCCATTTGGCAGCCAGGAAATGTCCCAGCTCATGGACAAAGACAAGAATGCCGATCAGAACAACAAAGGCAAATGCCGTAAAGAGGAATTCCATAGATGTGTCAATTCGATAGATATTCTGCTGCTCGTCGACGGCTTTCGCCGTCAATGGCCACGATGTCGTCCAACGACGGATGAGCAACAACTTCCATGTGGTCCAAGGTTCGGGCAATCACCTCGGCAATCCCCGTAAACGGCAAATCGCCAGCAAGAAAGGCAGCCACGGCCACTTCATTGGCTGCATTCAGGATGCAGGCAGCGGATCCTTCGGTACGGAGCGCTTCATATGCCAGTCGAAGGCATGGAAACCGTTCCGTATCGGCGGCTTCGAACGTCAAGGATCCAATCGCCGCGAGATCCATCGATGGAACGTCCAATGGAAGCCTCACCGGATAGGTGAGGGCATATTGGATAGGCACCAGCATTGATGGGACGCCCATTTGTGCCTTGACGGATCCATCGACGAATTCCACCATGGAATGAATGATGCTTTGGGGATGGACGATGACGTCAATCTTTTCTGAAGGCAAATCGAATAGCCATCGGGCTTCGATGACTTCGAAGCCTTTGTTCATGAGGGTGGCACTGTCAATGGTGATCTTTGATCCCATGGACCAATTCGGATGTCGCAGCGCTCGCTCGGGCGTGATGGCGTGAAACTCGTTGGCGGGCAGCGACCGGAATGGACCGCCCGAGGCCGTGATGATCAGCCGTGCAACGTCCGAAAAGCGTTCACCAACGAGGCACTGTGCGATTGCCGAATGTTCCGAGTCGACGGCCAGAAGGGTAGCACCATGGGCACGTGCTGCGGCCGTCATGATGGCACCAGCACTCACGAGGGTTTCTTTGTTGGCAAGGCCGATGACGTGTCCGGACCTAATGGCCGCCATTGTTGGGACCACACCGGAAAAACCTACCATTGCGGACAGAACGACGTCGTTTTGTTCATCCGCCGCTGCCTCGCACAAGCCCTCTTCGCCACGAAGAACGGGGCCTGCAAAGTCGGGATACAACTCCTGAAAACGCCTCCATGCGGACTCTTCACGGATAGCTACTCCATAGGGCTGGAACACTCGTGCTTGAGCCACGAGGTCATCAACACGCGTGTTGCATGTCAGGTAGCGCACCTGATATTCCGTCGATCGGCGCCCAATAACGTCGAGGGTTTGGGTGCCGATCGATCCTGTCGAGCCTAAGATCGTTATCGTTCTGGGGGCAGCCATAGGTTAGAGGTAGTGGCGGGTGATGTCCTTGGAGGAAGCCCCTGCGAAACAACGGAATTCACCGGGGTCCAGCGAAGGATCTTCGCGCAGTCTTACGAACAGGAAGTAGGTACGCAGCCACCGCAGGACGGTAGCACCACTACTATGGCGTATGTGGTGAATGATGAAGGGCGAGGCTGCAACCGTGACGGTTAGGCTCCACGTGCGTGCTCGGTAGGCGCGCAACCAGCGGTCGATGGCCGTGAGGGTAGTAGCGGCACTTTGGACGCGACCAGTGCCAGCACACAGCGGGCACTGTTCGCTGCTTCGTTCAGCAATTGCCTTGCGGATACGCTGCCGGGTTATCTGCATCAGGCCCAACTGGGTAACGGGATAACACACGGTTTTTGCCCGATCAAGCGCCAGTTCGCGTTTCATTTCAGCATATAGCTTGCGGCGATTGTCTTCGTGCGTCATGTCGATAAAGTCAACGAGGACCATTCCACCGATATCCCGCAGGCGTATCTGCTTGGCCACTTCCCGAACGGCTTCGAAGTTCGTTTTCACAGCATTCCCTTCTTGGGAGCGCTCGTTGGTTGCACGTCCGGAATTCACGTCGATGACCACCATGGCCTCAGTATGGTCGATAACGATCGACCCACCCGACTGTAGCGGTACGGTTCTGGCGTGTGTGTATTCGACGTCTCGTTCAATCTTGTAGGTGTCGAACAGTGGACGATTGTCAGTATAGAGCTCGATTTTCGATTCAAGCTCTGGAGCCGACCGTGCGAGGTAGTTCTTGATCTCACGGTATACCTTCCGGTCGTCCACCATGACCGTCTCGGTGCCATCAGTGAAAAGGTCACGGATGACGCTGTACGTCAGCCCCGGCTCGCGATAAAGTAAGGTTGGGCCTTTGGCCTTTTTAACGACCCGTTCAATATCCTGCCATTGTTCCAGGAGGAATTCGAAGTCTGCGCGAACGTCCTCTTCTTCCAAGCCGGATGCGGCTGTTCGGATGATGCATCCCATGTCTTCGGGCAGGATGGCACGGGCAAGCAAACGGAGCCTTCGGCGTTCGCGTTGCGATGCGATTTTACGAGACACTCCCGCATTGGCATCGAAGGGAAGCAATACGACGTTACGTCCTGGAAGGCCAACCTTTGTGGTAACGCGGACACCTTTGGAGCCATAGGCATCGCGGGTCACCTGAACGATAACGGGTTGTTTCGCCTGTAGGTTGATCGTGATTTCGCCAGCACGCTTCGTGCTGAAGGTGGGGAGCCGTTTTTTGGGGGCAATTTTGGCGTTTCTCAGTGCAACATCAACACTGTCAACCTGCGTCGTAAGTGGACGTTCTTCCTCGTCAATATCGTCGTCCCCTTCTTCCATGGTCTGGTCAACATCACTGAAATGCAAGAAGGCATCCTGCTCCAAACCAATGTCTACGAAGGCAGCATTCATCCCCTGCAGGATCTTCGTCACCTTGCCAAGGTAGATGTTACCAACGTGGGAGTCCGACTCTGGGGCTTCGGTGAACAGCTCAACCAATCGCCCGTCTTCGGTGATGGCAATCCGTGTGGTTGCCGATGTAGCATTAATCAGTATCCGTCGGATCATGATCGATTTCCGAGCGGCCGGGTGAACAAAAAGAAAGGCCAAGTTGACCGTGGCGCTTCGCCGACAAACTGACCGTTGCTTCCTTCCGGACCTGGCGGGGTTGGGCCTGCGACGACCGCACGGGACTTGGCCGTTACTCTCGTTGTGTTAGTGCTCGTGTTTGAGCGGGCCACAAACATACAAAAAGGCTCGTGAATTACGGACGTGTGAACTCAGGATTCAATCCTTGCCAGCATTCCCAATAGTCATTCTGCAATTCTGAACAGTCCATCGCCCATGCGGTTGGGCGCACTGCAAAGCGCGTTTCAAACATGAAGGCAAGAGTGGATTCCAACTTCACGGGCTTTAATTCTGCCTCCGTCATGCGTTTGTACGTATCGGCATCGGGACCGTGTCCCGCCATGCAGTTATGCAAGCTCATGCCACCCGGTACAAAACCGCCACCTTCTTTGGCATCATAGACACCGTGTATGAGCCCCATGAACTCGTTCATGAAGTTTCGGTGGAACCAGGGTGGACGGAAGGTCTTCTCAGCAACCATCCATCGGGGTGGGAAGATGACGAAGTCCATATTGGCCGTACCAGGGATCTCGCTCGGGCTGGTCAGGACGGTGTAGATCGAGGGGTCCGGGTGATCGAACGTGACTGTATTGATGCACTGGAACAAACTCAGATCATACTTGTAGGGGGCGTAGTTTCCATGCCATGCAACAACGTTGAGCGGCGAGTGGTTGTACACGCCACGCCAGAGATTGCCAAGAAACTTCTGTACAACGAACACTTCTTCGTGGCGCTCTTCAAACCATGCTTCAGGCGTAAGGAAGTCGCGTGGATAGGCCAATCCATTGGCACCGATGGGGCCAAGATCGGGTAGCCGAAGCAGGGCTCCATAGTTCTCCAGAACATAGCCTCTCACTGGCCCAGAGACTTCTACGCGGAACTTGACGCCTCGCGGAATAACAACGATCTCGCCCGGGGCCGCATCGATGATGCCCATTTCCGTCAGGAACCGCAGGGCCCCTTCTTGCGGAACAATCAGCAATTCACCGTCGGCATTGTAAAAGAACGTGTCCGTCATGGAGGCGTTCGCCACATAGACATGGATGGCTACGCCACTGTGCGTAGATGCATCGCCATTCCCCCCAACGGTGCGCAGTCCTTCCAGCCACGTCGTAGCGTTGGCGGGAATTGCAACCGGCGACCAGCGCAGCTGATTCGGCGTCGGTGGAACTTCATCGAAGGGCGTGGACCGCACAAGCCCGTTGTCAATGCGCTCGTATGGCCTATGAACAACACTTGGCCGAATACGATACAGCCAGGTTCGTTTGTTGCCATGGCGTGGTGCCGTGAAGGGAGTACCACTCAGTTGTTCGGCATAGAGGCCGAATGCTGGTTTCTGGGGAGAATTCTGCCCGTGGGGAAGGGCTCCCGGGACGGCTTCGGTGGCAAACTCGTTGCCGAAGCCCGACATATATGCTGGATTCATGGGCTACGCACTGAACATCGATGATGCGCGCCCGGCAGGATTCGAACCTGCGACCTACAGCTTAGAAGGCTGCTGCTCTATCCAGCTGAGCTACGGGCGCGAAGAGCGGCAAAATAGCAATTCCGCTGGTGAGCCGGCGAATCATCGTGTTATTGGGCAAGAACGTCGTATGGCGACATCGTTTCGTCGATCACAATTCGCACGTTGCCATGCGGCGTCTCAAGCAGGACGGGGTCCGTAATGTCGATACCATGCAAGGTACTTTCTTCCCGCTGCAAGTCAGCAAGCCACATGTATAGCGCTGGCGAAACCACAATCTCATGCGGCGGCGCACCATGTTCCTGAACGTATCGGTCGATCGAAGCAAATACTTCGTCGAATGCATCAAAGTATTCCATGGCCAATGCCCTTTCTTCTTCACGGTGCCACTGTGGCACCTGACAGTGAGAACATCGATTCTGCCAAAAGAGTTACACCAAAATCGTGCCAATTGTGCCAACAAGGCCAACAATGGCGCTACGAAGTTTCCACACCCACCAACGGCCCAACATTCTTTTTTCACTATCTTTGCCGCCTTGCATCGCCCCGATTGTTCCACAATCCCCTGAACCATCATGTTGTTGATGGGGCGCATCAACAGGTGGTGTTGGAGTTCTTTATGTCTGATTCCCTGTCAGCCGCATCCGAGGATGCATCCATGGAGGCCGTAGCTGCAACGGTTGCGTCCACACGTTCCGACCAACCCAAGCGTGCTACAGCCTTGGCAGCCATCCTTGCTGGCGAGCTGGATACAACGTCGATGGACACGGACACGTTCGAGAAAATGTTAGAGCGTACGATCAGCCGGGTCAAGGAAGACGAAATGGTCAAGGGCAAGGTAGTGTCCGTTACTAAGGACGAAATCCTTGTCGACATCGGCTTCAAGTCTCTTGGCGTTGTACCACGTGCTGAATTTGTTGGCGCAGAGTTGCTCGCCGTTGGTGACGACGTCGATGTCTTCGTTGAGAAGATCGAAGATGCCCAAGGTCGCCTGATGTTGAGCCGCCGCCGCGCCGACTTCATGAAGACATGGGAAGACATTCTCAAGCTTGCCGAAACACAAAAGGTAGAGCCCGTTCGTATCCTGCGCCGAATCAAGGGCGGCATGGTTGTCGACCTTCTTGGCATCGAAGCCTTCTTGCCTGGTTCACAGATCGACGTTCGCCCAGTACGCGATTTTGATGCATGGGTAGGTCGCACGATCGACATCCGCGTCGTCAAGGTCAATCACCCCAGCGAAAATGTCGTCGTCTCGCACAAGGTACTCCTCGAAGAACAACTTGCCGAACAGCGCTCCCGCATCCTTGGAACGCTCGAAAAGGGTCTCGTCCTCGAAGGTACCGTCAAGGCCATCTCGGACTTCGGTGTCTTCGTCGACCTTGGTGGCGTCGACGGTCTGGTACACATCACGGACCTCTCATGGGGCCGCGTTACGCATCCGTCCGAAATCGTGCAGCTTGACCAACAAGTCAAGGTCGTTGTTCTTGATTTCGACGAAAACCGCAAGCGTATTTCGCTTGGCATGAAACAGCTGACGTCCCACCCCTGGGAACAGATCGGCGAGAAGTACGAGCCAGGCACACGCGTCAGCGGCAAGGTTGTCTCCCTCACGGACTATGGCGCATTCATTGAAATTGAAAAGGGTGTGGAAGGGTTGATCCACATCTCCGAAATGTCGTGGACACAACACGTCAAGCACCCGTCACAGGTTGTTTCGCTCGGCCAACAAATCGAAGCTGTCGTCCTGAACATCGACAAGGGCGAACGCAAGCTCGCCCTGGGCATGAAGCAGCTCGAACCAGATCCATGGAACGATCTCATGGCCAAGTATCCTATGAACTCCAACCATAAGGGTACGGTTCGCAACCTGACAAACTTTGGCGTCTTCGTCGAACTCGAACCCGGTGTTGATGGATTGGTTCACATCAGCGACCTATCGTGGACGAAGAAGATCCGCCACCCCGGTGAGTTCGTGAAGAAGGGTGATGAACTCGACGTCATCGTTCTTGCCATCGACTCCGAACACCGTCGGATCTCGTTGGGTCACAAGCAGATCAGCGAGAACCCATGGGACGTCTTCGAGAACGAATACACAATTGGCCGCGAAACCGAAGGCACGATTGCGCGCATCATCGATAAGGGCGTCATCGTTGAAATGCCCGAAGGTGTTGAAGGCTTCGTTCCCGTATCCCAGCTGTCCTTTGCGCCAGTTCGCAACATCGCCGACTTCTTCAACCCTGGCGACCGCCTCGGCCTGAAAGTCGTCGAGTTCGACAAGGAGCAAAAGAAAATCGTGCTGAGTGCCGTAGAATTCCTCCGCGGTAAGTCGGCCGACGTCATCGCTGCCTACAATACGAACCACCCCGTGCCGAACGCCGACAAGTACAACGAAGACGGCACGGCTTCGGCAGAGACAACGATCGAAGACCTGGAAGACTCGACATCCGTCGACGGCGCCAGCGCCTAAGCACACGTCACCGACCATTCCACACCCCAGCGCGCCACAAGGTGCGCTGGGGTGTTCTATTTTTGTGGCATGTCCCTTCAACCCCTTCTCGATAGACTCTTTGCCCGAACGACTGCTGGCATCAAACCTGGTCTTGAACGTACGGAACACCTGCTCGACGTGGTGGGCAACCCACATCACCACCTTCCTGCCATCCATGTGGCAGGAACGAATGGCAAAGGTTCCACATGTTCCATGTTGGCTTCCGTGTTTATGGCGGCCGGTTACAAAACCGGATTGTATACCTCGCCGCATCTTCGGCGATTCAATGAGCGCATGCGCATCAACAGCGCCGACATCGACGACGATACCCTTGCTACGCTGGCGGCCCCCTTGCTTGAAGAGGCAGAACGCATTGGCGGAACATTCTTCGAGATAACCACCGTGATGGCCCTCCAGTGGTTTGCCGCCAACCGCGTGGATGTTGCGATTATTGAAACAGGCTTGGGCGGTCGATTGGATGCTACCAACGTGATTTCTCCATTGGCCTCCGTGATCACGTCCATTGACTTCGACCACATGGAATATCTGGGAACCACCCTCGACGCCATCGCTGGCGAAAAGGCTGGCATCATCAAACCAGGTGTTCCTGCAATAGTAGCCGAACCCAGAACCCAGCTGCGAGGTGTCTTCGAGAAACGCGCAGCGTTGGTCGGGGCCCCTCTCCAATTTGTCGATGACGCCATGCGAGTGGAGGTAGATACGTTCCATCCAGACCTTTCCATGACCGTCAGTGTGCTCAGCGACGATCGTCTGGACTACGTGACCACTGACCTCTGCGGAGAGCATCAGGCCAGGAACGTCGCCGCAGTCATGGCCACGATTCCAGTGATCGCCGATGCCTATGACATCACTGCCGATCACGTTCGTCATGGCCTCATGCACGTGCGACGAAATACGGGGCAACGAGGGCGAATTCAGCTGCTGAGGAGTCAGCCCCCTATCGTCCTCGATGTTGCCCACAATCCTGCTGGACTGGCAATGCTCGTCACTACGCTACGGCGATGCGGTTATCCAGATGGATCGTGGCAGGTGATCTTCGGTGCATTCGCCGACAAGGACGTCCCCGCCATGTTGCACGCTCTCAAACCAGCCGTGGGAACGCTATATGCCTGCGCATCGGACTCCGATCGTGCGACTCCTTCGAACCACCTCGCTTCCATGGCATTGGAAGCAGGTATTCGAGCCGTTGTGGACGAGGGTACACCTCGGGCAGCCATGCTGGAAGCACTCTCGATGCATGCACCCATCCTGATCTGTGGCTCTTTTTCCATCGCCGATGAAGTCCTCAAGGTGCTGGACCAGTCAGCCTGACCAAGGGTGTTATCTTTGCGCCCATGAAAACCGCCCTCATTTCTGTTTCGGACAAGACGGGAGTCATTGACTTTGCCCGTCGCCTGCATTCCCTTGGCTTCACCATCATCTCCACGGGCGGCACCGCTGCCAGTCTCGCCGATGCCGGCATTGCTGTGACGAAAGTCTCGGATGTTACGGGATTCCCTGAAATTCTCGACGGGCGTGTCAAGACGCTCCATCCCACCATCCATGGTGGACTATTAGCCAGGCCAGATCTCCCCCATCATGCCAAGGCCATGGCTGACCATGCGATCACGAAAATTGACATTGTCGCTGTCAACCTATATCCTTTTGAACAAACGTTGGCGCGACAAGACGCCAGCTTTGACGATCTGATCGAGAACATTGACATCGGCGGCCCTGCCATGGTTAGAGCCTCTGCCAAGAACTTCGCCCATACCGTCATCATAACCGATCCTTCCGACTACGACCTGGTGGCGTCGGAGCTGGAGTCTACTGGAACCATCTCGCAATCGCAACGGCAAACGCTGGCCTTGAAGGCCTTCTCGCACACGGCTCACTACGACGCGACGATCAGCCAATGGCTTGCCAGCCAGTCAACCGTTGGGCTGCCTACGGAGACGGCCCTACCGCTGCGCCTGGAGCAATCCTTGCGGTATGGCGAGAATCCACATCAGCATGCTGGCTTGTATGGATCGTTTCTCAAGATTTTCCATCAGCTGCATGGCAAGGAGCTCAGCTACAACAACATCCTCGACGTCGACGCAGCCACGGCCTTGGTAGCCGAGTTCCGCGAACCATCCGTCGTTATCGTCAAACACAACAATCCTTGCGGTGTAGGCACAGGAACCACTCTTGGTGAGGCCTATCAGAGAGCCTTTGCCACTGATACGGTGAGTCCGTTTGGTGGAATCCTTGCCTTCAATATGCCGATTGATGGCTCCGTGGCTGAAACAGTACATCCGCTGTTCGCCGAAGTCCTCATTGCCCCATCATACACGGCAGAGGCACTTGAATTACTAACGAAAAAGCGAGATCGGCGACTTCTCACCGTTGATTTCAGCAAACTGGGCAATGCATCTGCGCCTATGATACGCAGCGTTGCTGGTGGTCTGCTTGTGCAGTCTGCTGATCTAGCACTCCTGGACGAAACAGCGCTTCGCGTGGTAACGGATCGCCAACCTACCGAGAGCGAACGCCAAGCCATGATGTTTGCCTGGACCGTTGCCAAGCATGTCAAGAGCAATGCCATTGTTTACGCTTCCCAAGATCGAACGCTGGCAATTGGCGCTGGCCAGATGTCCCGATTGGATTCCGCACGCATTGCCGTTCGCAAAGCCCAGGATGCCGGCCTTGACCTCTCGGGTTGCGCCGTAGCCTCCGATGCGTTCTTTCCCTTTGCAGATGGTCTGCTTCAGGCTGCAGAAGCTGGAGCAACATGCGTCATCCAACCTGGTGGCTCCGTCCGCGACGAAGAAGTCATCGCCGCAGCCAACGCTCATGATATAGCCATGATCTTTACTGGTATGAGACACTTCCGCCACTAAGGTTCGGCATTCTTGTCAGTCACTTGCAGATGCAAATTATTTGCATCTAAACTGTTTGTGTCCCATTTTCGCATATGGACACACAGCAGCGCATTCCGTTGACGATCATTACTGGCTTCCTTGGTGCCGGAAAAACAACGCTCGTAAATGCGCTGCTTGGCCATTTGCCCGCAAAAACGGGCATCGTTGTTAATGAATTCGGCAGAATCGACATCGACAGTATTCTTTTTGGTACCGCCAAGGAGAATATCAGAGGAATAGCAGATGGCTGTGCATGTTGTTCCGTGCTGACCGACGTTGCAGATGCCATTCTGGCAATGGCCTTCCAGGGATGCCAACACATCATCCTCGAAACAAGTGGCGTAGCTGATCCTGCTCCCATTGTAGCAACTGTGCTGTCAACTCGGGAACTCGCTGAACGAGTTGTCCTTCGCGGCATTGTCTGCACCGTAGATGCACGTTGTGGATATGACGATATTACTCGTCGTGATACCTGTAGGAATCAGCTTCGGTACGCCGATCACGTTGTCCTTACCAAAGTAGATTGTGTTGACGACTATACAGTGGCCGACGTTGAAGGCCTCATCGGCGTGATTGCTCCTGGTGCATCGATTCATCAGTCATCATACGCCGATGTGGGCGAAACGTTGGCCTCGTTGTTACTGTATGACCAGGCACCCACATTGAAGCATGATGATGGTCCTGTTGCAACTCACGACCATCTGGATGATATAACGAGCGTTTCCGTTCGAATCAATCAGGCCGTCGATCGGCACGCGGTAAGCGCACTCATTACTCTTCTTGCGGCAACCTTGGGAGCATCCCTCTATCGCCTCAAGGGCGTCATCACCTTGGCCGACGACGGGTCACGAATCGTTGTCCACGGTGTCCATGGCATGTATGGCTGGGAGTCCATTGCGGCCACTCCACAAGGGCAGCAACCTTCAACGACGCTCGTCTTGATCGGCTGTAGCCTTTCTGCTGAACATGTCCATAGTGCCCTGGCATCTGCGGCATTGCTACCAGAATCGAGTATTGAAGTCCACCAACGTTCTTCTGCTTCCCATGTCCACGCGTGACATCCTCCGCACCGCCGGCATGCGGCCCACAGCGCAGAGAATAGCTGTGCACGACGCATTACATCAAGCGCCTGCAGCCCTAACGGCACGTCAGGTACATGATACCGTAGCACACTATGGTATCGACCTGGCCACCGTTCACCGAATTCTTGCGTTGTTTCATGAAGCTGGACTCGTACAAATAGCCGATGCCGATCATCACGGTGTACGGTATATCCTCGAACAAACGCAGCATCATACGCATCTGTTGGAATGCCGGCGTTGTCGTGCAACGATTGCCCTGCCAACCTGCCATATGGCCAGCTTGGACCACAAGCTTTCCACGGAAACAGGATGGTCCTCCATCACCCATGCCGTACGCTTCTACGGTACATGTCCACAGTGTGCTTAACAATCTCTACCAAACCACCATGACATCCGTCCCTGTAACTGTTCTCTGTGGCTTCTTGGGCGCAGGAAAGACAACCATTCTCAACGCTCTCTTGGCAAATGCCGAAGGCCGCAGGATTGCCATCATCGTCAATGAGTTCGGAGCCGTCAACGTCGATGCCGGCCTCGTGAAACACACAACGGAACGCACCATCGAACTGTCCAATGGATGCATCTGCTGTACCCTCCGCGGTGACCTGATCGAAGCTATTGACGACATCATCACCACCCACGACGTGGACGCCATCGTCGTGGAGTCCACGGGACTGGGTGAGCCTATCCCTATTGCGCAGGCCCTGCACGTCGACCCTTCCCTGCTGGAGCTCGACGTAGCGGTTCCGAACCTGAATGGTCGCGTTCACGTGGACTCCCTAGTCACCGTCGTGGATGCCGTCTCCTTCTTTGATATGTACGGCAAGACTGGAACCATTCCCAACGATGATTTTGAAAGGGGCTTTGGCCAACTTCTCAGCCAACAGGTAGAAGGCGCAACAACGCTTGTTATCAGCAAGGCAGATTGCGTCTCGGAGGCACGCATCGAGGAACTACGCCGGTTTCTGGCGCTCGTTAACCCGTCGGCTACCATTCTTGTCTCCACGCATGGTGCCATCGATATCAATGCGTTGTTGGATACCGACAGTTTCGACATCGAGGAGGCAAGAGAGTCCGAACCTTGGCTCTATGAACTGGAGAACAAGCACACTCCAGAATCGGAGACCTATGGACTTAATGCCGTTGTCTTTCGCTCGAAACGTCCGTTTATAGAAGAGAAGCTCATCGGACTCATCGAGACATCACTGCCCAAGAACATTCTGCGAAGCAAGGGCTTTCTCGTTCTCAAAGGTACGGATAGGGCTTTCTCCTGGAATCAGGCTGGCAAGGCGACAATGTTCAACGACATTGGTCATTGGACAGACCTTTCAGCGGCCACAACTGAACTTGTGTTTATTGGCCGCGAGGTCTCCCTGGAGGCCATTGCAGCGTGGCTTGAACCAGCCTTGGCATAATATTGCCTACGATGCTTTGGAACTAGCCTGGTGTAAAACGGAGAGGTTGTGCTGGACCTTGGCATAGACCGTACCATCGGGGAAGTGCCCGTCCTTCCCAACGATGCCTGCTGGCATTGCCAACATTAACTCGACGGCTTCTTCGATCCGTGCAACTGGATAGAGAGAGAACTGTTTTTTCTTAACGGCGTCGATGATCTCGTCACGAAGCATTAGGTCCGTGACGTTTTGTACAGGAAGCACAACGCCCTGTGTCCCTGTCAACCCGCGATCCTTGCATACTTCGAAAAATCCGGTGATTTTTTCGTTCAGTCCGCCGATGGGTTGTATGTCACCCTTTTGGTTGATACTACCCGTGATGGCTAGGTCCTGACGCACAGGGATATTGGCGATGGCCGAAAGTAATGCGATGATTTCTGCTGCCGAGGCGCTGTCGCCATCGATGCCGCCATAGCTTTGCTCAAAGGCAATACTTGCTGTAAAGCTCATCGGTTGGGAGCGCGAGAACATGCTGCGTAGCAAACCATAGAGGATGAGTACACCCTTGTTATGGATTGCGCCACTCATTTCCACTTCGCGTTCAATATTGATAATTCCGGATGTTCCGGCACTTACGGCTGCCGTAATGCGGGCAGGTTTACCAAAACTGACGATACCAGTGCTATAGACCGTAAGGCCATTGATTTGGCCAACCCGCGATCCTGCCGTATCGATGAGCAACGTTCCCTTGCGTATCTGTTGACGAATTTCTTCGTCGGCCCGGTTCCCGCGACGATGCCGTTGTTCTATGGCCTGGTGCACATGTTTGCGCCCGATGAGCTTCTTCCCGGCCTGCTTGGCATAAAACGATGCCTCACGCATTACGTCGGCCACATAACTGAATTGAAGCGTGATTTTCTCTTGTGACTCCGTAAACTCCACGGCCCACTCAATCAGGGCAGCAGCCCCTGATTTATCGCAATGCAAGAGACCTTCTTCGGTGGCCAGCAACGCAAAGAACCCAGCATAGTGCCCTATCATGTCATCGCTGAGGGACGTCTCGCTGTCGAACTCGGCATGAACCTTGAACATCTTATGGAAGTCTTCATCAGCACCCCATAATGCGAGGTAGATGCCAGGATCTCCCAAGAGAATGATCTTCACATTCAGATTAATCCACTCCGGTTTGATGGTATTCAGCTGGAATTGGGCATCCAGATTCTGAATTTCCAAGCGCCCATACAGCATTACTTTCTTGAGAGCGTTCCAGATTGTGGGGTCGGAAAGAACGTCAAGAGCGTTCAGGATAATATACCCTCCATCGGCACGCAGGATACTACCCGCCTTGATTTGGGTAAAGTCCGTTACATAGAATCCCCTCATATCGTACTTGCGCTCTATGGTTCCGAAGAGCGACTGATATGTTGGATTGGTTTCAATGATGACGGGTGCAGACTTGGAGTCGTAGTTATCCAGAACAACATTCACGGAATATTTGGCAAAGAACTGCCGCAAGGCTTCTTCGGATGCTGCCTCTTCTGCCCCCGCCGACGCGGCCCGGCTGTGAATGAGCTTGATAAGCTCATCAAGATTTTCAAGGATATGTTTTGTGACGCCATTGAGGAATTCAATAGCACGGTCACGAGGAAAGCTCTGGCGGATGGCTTCGAATGCCGTGTTGATGAGCAGCTGAACTGCTCCTTGATCGTGCTCCGCCAACTTGCGCCGGAAGTCAACCATATGGCGTACACTCTGGCGGCTAATGCCTACGAGTTCTTCCTTGAGTGTATCATACGCTGTCCTGATACTCTTGGCGGCGTCGAGAGTCAAGGTACCTTGTTGCAGCAGCTCTTCCAATTGTTCGATTTGAACAGGTTTACCATCGATGATCGGGAAGATCTCCGTTTTACTCGTGCCGTCCTCATCCTGAAGGGAGCCAAGGACGAATCCTGCAGGGCGAATTTTCTTGTCGAACGATTCCAGCATCGTCTTTTCGCCCTCTTGGAATCCTTCAATAAGGACCTTCCGTGACGACTGAAACGAGTCCTCTTCGAAAAGCTGTGGAATGCGCCGTGCCAAGAACTGCATCGCGTCATCCATCATCCGCTGAAACACCCTACCGAGGCCTTTGTGGAATCGTAGGAGAACAGGAGCATCTGGCTGCCGGAAGTTGTGAACGTAGGCGAAGTCATGCAACTCCACATCTTCGGTGCATATCTCATCAAGAACGGTACGAATGGTGGTCATTCGCCCTGTGCCTACCACACCGCTGGTGTAGATGTTGTACCCCTGCGACTTGATACGGGCGCCCAAACGAATGGCCTCGATGGCACGATCCTGGCCTACAATGGTGCGCAGCGGCACCACCTCACGGGTGGACGTAAACGGCAGTGCAGCTGCCGGACAATTCCATCGGAGCTTTGCTGCATCAAGAGGGCGTACAGGAGAGGCAGCAGTAGTACGGGAGGGCTTGCGTGATGATGGCATAGGAGGTCCTGAGGTTAATGCTGCGTTGACGCAGATGCGCCCAGTTCATTGATACGACAAAGTGCGTCATATGGGCAATACGTGCACGCTTGCGCTGTTGCCGGAGAGACGGGCCAGATTGGCGCCGAGAGCATGTCGATGGCTTCCAGAATGCCAGATTCTGCCATGGCGAGTTGATCCTGAGCAGTGGGATGATTGCGTTTTACGGAGAATCCAAGCGACTCAGCCAATAAGGGATCTCCCAGCCGATGATCAATCACAGGCTCTTCCGTCGTCCGCAGTCGATTACCCAACGGCATGTATTCGCACAATACATCCAGCACACTACGGTTGGTCTCGGCAGCCCACTCCAGCACGGCAGCGCGATAGAAGGTCATCTGTGATGCCCGACCTTCGGATACCGACCCCACACTGGGTACGCTCGACTTCGTGTTCTTGTAGTCGTACACAATGAAAATGCTGCCATTGTCCGTCGTTACCTCGTCGATCCTGTCAATGCGAAGGCGCACCGCTACGGGACGCCCACCGAGCATAACGGTTGTATCACGATCCAATTCCACAGCCACGATCCGTGCGTCACTGGCCTGGGATTGTGCCAGCGCCGTCGCCAGCCATCGTCGAAGGAGGCCAGCCTGTTCTGGAGTCCCAAACAAGGTTCGGTGTTCCGCTTCACCGAACGTACGGTCGTCGTCCATTCGCATGAGCACGTCATTGGCTGTCGCTTGAAGAGCGGCATAGGCATCATCAAAGGAGTGGTCTGCAAGCCGTAGGCCATGCTCGGCAAAACTCTCCGGCCCGCCAGCCAGGCGCTCAACGAATAGGGCCAGCATTTCATGCAATACCGACCCTCGCTCCAGAGGCGTCATCTGGTCATCATCAGCGTTCTCTACCGATAGTCCCATGATGGCTGACGCGCCGAAGCGATAAGGACACGTCGACAACAGGTCGATCCGAGAGGGGCTCACCGGCCTGGACGTTCTCTTCTGGAGGCGCTTCCTTGCTGTATCAGAGAGTATGGCATGGTCAAAACCCACCGTGCGATTGCGCATGCGTGAACCTGATGACGAGCGCGCTTCGCAATCGTCGGTAGACACAAGAACACGTTGTGGATATTGGCAGGCCACATAGGGTGGGGCGTTATGGATGACCGTTGTCTTCGTCTCCAACCAGTCCAACAATGTTGATGGTGTTTGGTCCAATGTGTCAATCGACTCTGGCCACAACAGGAGAACATGACCATCTGATCCTCCCGCAGCAATCGTATCGAGGAGGCGTCTCTGGGCCCTGCGCATCCGATCGCCGGGGGCAAGAACGGCATCGGCATCATCGCGGCGTTCCAGCGGCACGATGGACTCCGTCCAGACAGGCGACACGACGAGCCGCCACGATCGGTCACGCACATCGTCGGCTTGGCAGAGGTCGACGCCATCGATACGGACATCTGGAATGCGCACCATGCAACTTTCCACGAGTGCACGAATGGCCCGTACATGATCGGCCATAGGTAAGGCACGTTGGTCCACGCTGCCAACAATCGTACCGTACCGAACGATGGCCTCGCGAACAGCACGATAGGCCTCCATGGCTGTTGCGGGGCGTCCGGCAGCTTCTGCTTGCCGATACTGGCTACGTGCCAGCCGTTCCCCACCAAGTCGCATCAGAAGGCCATCGGCTAACTCGGTGGCAGCTTCGGAAGCCGTCCAGGAATCGCGGGCGGTGCCACAGATGGCCACCAGCGCCTTAAGCGCAATGCGCGCCCGATCGATTCGCGACACATCATCGGCAGCATCCGTGCCGTACCCAGCTGCAAGGAGACGGCGTTGCGCCATCAGGCGGCGATCCCAATCGGAAGGACCGTATCCACCACGGATGCGATATCGACGGGCGCAGTCAAGCAGGTCATCCAAGTGGAGCACCGTGGTGGCGCAGATACCAGTGGCCGCAAGCCGTTCCACGTCGGAACGGCGCCATTGTGCCGCTACAACGTCGCAGGCGACCAACAGCGCAGCCGCGAGAGCACTGCGCCCCAATGGCATACGGTCCGAAGCAGTCACTGGAATTCCGGCAAGGGCAGCGCGTTCATCCAGCATCTCTGCGGTGCCGTCGTCACCTGCCGGTATAACGACAATTTCCGATGGTTGCAATCCCCCGTGGAGGCATGCTTCTTTTATGGGTCCAAGTATGGCTGCATCGCGATGTCGTTCATTGGCCACACGGATACAATGCACCCGCGGCAAGGGCACAGAAGCGCCTGCCTCGTGTTGCCAGATGTCACCAGCCGTAGTGACAAGCTGCTGAATGGACTCATTGTGGTCATCATCGTCATCCTGGGCCGTTCCGGCCCAGCGGATCACAACGCTCCATCCTGATGCCACCAGCAGCGTCCACAGTGAACGATCCAACGCCGGCATTACGTGGTGCCCAACAATCAGAACGCTTCGTACGGCCTGTTCGCGATCGCGAACACGAAACGTTACGGCGTGCCCATTCTTGACGGTTGCGACAAGAGACTGCAGGCAATACCGAAGGGCCGTCACGCTATCCACGGCTACATGCCGTGCTTCCTGGAGCGCTTCAACGCATCCCGCTATGGCTTGTAGTCTGGCGGCCATCTGGATATCGGTGGGGGCACTGTTTGGCCCAACGTGTGCATTCGCGCGGCGCCAGCGCTGGACGTCGGAGAACGTGCATCCAAGGGCCGACAACCTCGTGCCGCGTTGTCGCGCCAGAACATCAGCCACGAGTGCGGCATCACCGTGGGAGACATGGGGCGCAGCCAGTCCATCGTGGGCCTGGCACAGGCTTGCAACAAACTGATCATACGTCGTAAAGACGGGGGGTG
>JALOMA010000073.1 GCA_025455735.1 Candidatus Kapaibacterium sp. | reverse complement strand
GAAACAGCTGTTGTTGGGATGGCGACGTCACGGTACCGTGGGTCGGGAAGATCATTGAACTGAACCAACGGTCGACCCGTTTCCGGGTCAAGTGTCCGGATGATCACGAGGGTGTCGAACAATCCCGTCAACTGCATCACGATCGGTCCTGTAATACGACCGGTAAGGACATCGCCGTACGGCAAGGGGCTTTCCCAAAGTTCAGGGCCGGTTTCATACAACGGCACAAGGCGTCCCGTCGGCGGCTCCTGACCAATCACCGCAACGGGATACATGTTCAAAGCACAGCTGAACGCACAAGCCCACGTCCACATTTCGACACGCCTGACCCTCGTGATCCCGCCAAACAGGAGTCCAAGCTTCACCCGCACAATTTCAGCCGTATGCCGCAATACACTATTCATTCCAACCGCCTTCTTCATGTTTCGTAGGAGGAGCTTTTTAAGCGGCGGGGCGTAGAAGTATTCTTCTCCACGACCTCACACGTAAACATATGAACCACGTGATTCTATATTACCACTACAAAACCACTACATCCAGATCGTTCCCTCACCGACTCATAGAAGACACATCCTGTTGCTTGCACCGCGTAAAAAACAACCATGCCCTGTTGGGATGGAGCCAACAGGGCATATCTTTAGAAAATGTATGTCCTATCGAATGAATTTAGGATGCATGAGATTCTCGATGGAAAAGACGTCGTCGATGATGTCATCGGACACCAAACCTTTGCTGCGTACCAAGTCGATGATATTGGCACCAGACTCAAACGCTTCTTTCGCTAGTGCAGCCGAGACTTCGTAGCCCAAAATCGGATTCAACGCCGTTACGATGCCAATGGAACCAAGAACCATTTCGCGTGTCCGTTCGGCATTTGCAGTGATGCCGTCGACACATTTAATTCGAAGCGTGTGGCAAGCCCGGACAAGGGTAGCAATCGACTCGAACAGGCAATGAGCAATCACTGGCTCCATAACATTCAATTGCAGCTGTCCAGCCTCTGCTGCAAACGACACTGTCACGTCATTGCCAATCACCAGAAAACAAACCTGATTAACGACCTCGGGAATGACGGGATTAACCTTGCCAGGCATGATGCTGGATCCCGGCTGTAGTTTGGGCAAATTGATCTCATTGAATCCAGTGCGTGGTCCGCTGGACAACAGTCGCAGGTCGTTGCAGATTTTCGAGAGCTTGACGGCTACTCGTTTCAGTACACCACTGATCTGAACGTATGCACCTGTGTCCCACGTGGCTTCAATCAAGTTCTGCGATAGCGTTACAGGAATTCCGGTAAGAGTTTTCAGGTGTTCAACGGCCTTCTCCGGATAGTCATCTGGCGCGTTGATTCGGGTCCCAATAGCCGTTGCACCCAAATTGATTTCGGTAACAAGGTCCCTTGCCTCCAACACCCTTCGAATATCCTCTCCAACATTCACCGCAAACGCATCAAACTCTTGGCCAAGCGTCATCGGCACGGCATCCTGCAATTGTGTTCGTCCCATCTTGAGAACATCGGTGAACTCGGCCCCTTTCCGAGCAAAACTGTCCCGGAGAACCTCAAGTGCCTGAACAAGACGCTCCAACTCGCGATACAACGTGATGCGAAATGCCGTGGGATAGGCATCGTTGGTCGACTGCGACAAATTTACATGGTCATTGGGATGAATTATAGCATAATCGCCCTTTTTCTTCCCAAGAATTTCCAGAGCGGCATTTGCAATCACTTCGTTGGCATTCATGTTGGTGCTTGTTCCAGCACCACCTTGAATAGCATCAACGATAAATTGATCATGCAACTCACCGGCAATGATACGGTCACATGCTGAACAAATGGCGTTGGCACGTTCTTCGTCCAGAATTCCACAGTCCCGGTTGGCCAATGCAGCGGCCTTCTTGACGAATGCCAGTCCTTGAATGAACGATGGCGTTCTATTGATTGCAACACCAGAAATGTCGAAGTTCTCCAGTGCACGCAGGGTTTGTACACCATAGTATGCTTCATCGGCCAACTCGCGTTCGCCAAGAAAATCGTGCTCGATTCTCATACAATCAGTCGTTCTGCATAGGTTGGTAAATAGGGCACTACGCCCGTCGTCTCTTGTAAGCGCTCTGCAAGCACGGTGCGGGCGTCGTCCTCTCCGTGGGTGAGATAGACCGACGTCGTCGGTCCGATACAATGTCGGCCCCAATCGATAAGCTCGGTCTGACCAGCATGGGCACTAAACCCACCCAACGTATGAATCTGGGCACGGACGGAGATTTTGTCACCTAAAACAGAAACAACCTGTTGGCCATCGACCAACTTACGCCCGAGCGTCCCGTGACCTTGATATCCAACAATGATAACGTGCGCAGTTGGATCGTCCAGATTCTGTCGCAAGTGATGAAGGATCCGTCCTGCCGTTGCCATACCGCTGCCAGCAATCACAACTATTGGCCCTTTGACGTCGTTGATAGCCTGGGATTCTTCCCGCGTCTCCGTCGTATGCACGGACGTCAGCAAGGACAACAATTCACCACTTCGAAGGAGTGCCGTCGACTCATCGTCAAACAGCTCGGTGTGGTGCTGATAAATGCGTGTAGCATTGATGCCCATAGGACTATCAATGTATATCGGAATGGCTGGAATTACCTTTTGTTTAAAGAGCTCTGCCAAATGATATAATAGCTGCTGTGTGCGCCCGATTGCAAACGAAGGAACAAAAATCTTTCCATTTTGGGCAACAGCCTGTTGTACAATTCTTGAAAACTCAGCAAGAGTGTCGGCCAAACTCCGGTGGTTCCGGTCTCCATAGGTTGACTCCATCACTACGACGTCCGCTGGTTCGGGCGGATTAGGGTCTCGTAAAAATGGTAATCCATGGGGTCCAATATCCCCAGAGAAGACGATTCTCCGCGTTGTGCCTTGATCCATTACACGCAGTTCTATGCTCGCACTGCCCAACATGTGGCCGGCATCAAGAAAACGTGCCGCAACACCTGGTGCGACGTCGAGCAGCGTATCATAGTCGACGGCGCGCATCAACTTGATGGTATCGGCAACGTCATCGGCGTCGAACAGCGGGGCATCATCACGATTGACCTTCATTCCCTTTTTCTGGGCTTTTCTGAGCTTCCGCTCATAGTCCGCTTCCATAATGTGGGCGGCATCTCGCAGCACAAGTTCGGCCATCTCTATCGTGGCAGCCGTCGTGAAGATCGAGCCACGGTACCCCCGACGTACGAGCATGGGTAATCGGCCACAGTGGTCCAAATGGCCATGCGTGAGAATAACGGCATCCAGATCGCGAGCGTGGAGGCCTTCGGGAACGATGTTCATAGCCTCGAGCTCCCTATCCCCTTGAAACATGCCGAAGTCGATCAGGATGCGAGCATGCTCCAATTCCAGGAGATAGGCAGAGCCGGTAACGACTCCAGCAGCGCCATACGGGATAAGATTCATTCGGCAAACATAGCTCAAAGCTGTTTGGTAATTTGCGTGTTATGACACAAGAACAGGACCTCGCCACGAGGAAGGTTGACTATCGTTTGATGCGTCGCCTCCTTTCGTTCCTCAAGCCCTATCGTTGGCACATAGCGGGCGCCGTTGTATTGACCATTTCATCCTCGTTTTTAGGCCCTCTCCGACCCAAGCTCACACAAATTGCGATTGACGAACACGTTACCAAGGGCGACGTTCAGGGATTGGTAAGCTTTGTGGCAATCATCTCGGTTGTCATCTTGGCACAGGGTCTCCTTCAGTACGCTTTGGGATTGGTTCTCACATGGATAGGACAAAACGTCCTCGTCAATATACGCTTGGCCCTGTACCGCCACGTACAGACGTTGGCGCTTCGCTATTTCGATACTACACCGATCGGGAGAATCGTCACACGAGTCACTTCGGATGTAGAAACACTGAATGAGTTGTTCTCCCAGGGTATCGTCAGCATGATCGCCGACGTAATGACCATTGTTTGGATCCTGTATTTCATGACAAAAACAAGCCTGGAGCTTACCCTGTTGACGATTGTCGTACTTCCCTTTCTTCTGGTCGCATCCTTTATCTTCCGTGCAAAGGTCCGCGCTGTTTACGGCAAGATTCGTAAACAGGTTGCGGCAATGACCACGTTCATGAATGAGTTCGTTACTGGCATATCGATTGTTCAGTTATTCCGCCAGGAAAAGCGAATGGTGGATTCTTTTGGTGCGATTAATGCCGAACACAAATCCCTCCAGGTTCAGTCCGTATTCTATTTCGCGACCTTCTATCCTGTCGTTGAACTACTCAGTGTTGCGGCCCAGTGTATCGTGCTTTATTATGCCGCTGGGCATATCATTCGCGCTATCGATCCCCAGGTTGATGGAGCAATTACGGCCGGCATGCTCGTAGCATTCTTCCAGTTTACGGAGCTCTTTTTCCGACCAATTCGCGATCTATCCGAGCGATATAATACCTTACAGAGCTCCGTTGTTGCATCCGAGCGTATTTTCAATCTTCTGGATACCAACATCACCGTTGAAGACCGGAAGGGGGCCTTGCCATTTACGGGCCTCCAGAATGGTATACGGTTCGAGGATGTGCACTTTGCGTATGACGGCACCACTCCCGTCCTTCGTGGAGTAAGCTTTGAAGTTAGGCGAGGGGAAACGGTTGCTCTTGTTGGTGCCACGGGAGCAGGAAAAAGCTCCATCATCAATATCTTGTCTCGGTTCTACGAATTCCAGAGTGGCGACATCTATATTGACGGACGATCAATTCGGGATTGGCAACAGAACTCCATACGCAATTCAATCTCTATTGTTCTTCAGGATGTTTTTCTTTTTTCTCGCACGGTAGAAGAGAACATTACACTCGGCAATCCGGATATCACCCGCGACCAAGTGATGGCAGCTGCGAAGGCTCTGGGAGCCTCCGACTTTATCGAACGTCTCCCCATGGGATACGATACGAACGTGCGTGAACGCGGTGCTGTACTCTCCGTTGGTCAAAAGCAACTGATCAGCTTTGTTCGAGCGTTGATTGCGAACCCGGACATACTCATTCTTGATGAGGCTACGTCGAATATCGACACGGAAACAGAACAACTGATAGAGTCATCAATCTCGACGCTGCTCGAGGGTAGAACCTCGATTGTTATTGCCCATCGCTTGTCCACGATACAGCGCGCTGATAGGATCGTTGTATTGCACCATGGACACGTAGCAGAGGTGGGCACGCATGCCGAGCTCTTGGCGTACAATGGACGTTATGCCAAACTGCACAAGCTGCAGTTCTCAAAACGTGAACAATAAAAAAAGCCCGCAGAGAATGCACTCTGCGGGCAAGGAAGTGTCGAACAAGGGACGGTTATTCCGTGTCCTTCGGGAAGAACTTCTCAGCAACCTGCGTCCACAGGCTGGCAAGCGAGATGTTGTCTTCCTTGGGTTTTTGTTTCACGAGCTCATCGAGTGCCAGAATCTCTTCATCCGTGAGTCGATACCATGCTCCTGGAGACAGTGACTCCGTGGTAAACGGTCCAATCCGACTCCGTTCAGCACGGAGCGGCTCGAGGCCGACGGTTTTGAGAGCAACCATGATGTCATGAATACGGCCCTCGCGATGGGATATCTTGATCCATGTGGCGCGAGCACCCTTGGCATGTACTTCAACGGAGATATCGTCGGCAGTTTCGGACCACTCTTCCTTGAGCAGCTTTGTGAGCTTCGTAAGCTCTGTTTTCTTCGGATTGCGATGAACCTTGACGAGCATGTCTCGTGTAAGTCCTGCAATAGGACTGAACTGAGCAGACTTATGGATGGGATCATTCGTGACGATTACGATTCCCGACGCACCTTTCGTGAGTACACCATTCGGTATGTACCATCCACGTTTGTTCGTAAGGAAGGAATAGAGGGTCTTGCGATACTCTTCCTTTGATCCAATCAAACCTGCTGGTTTGTTGAAGACGATGTAGATTGGCTTGACAGTTTTGCGCTGCAATACTTTGCCATCAACGGCAACTGCATCGCGATCAAGCTTCACGTAGGCATTCGGCTGAGTCGATGCCGTCTCGTTGATTGTTACACGATTTTCGAGGATGGCCCGAAGGGCTAATGCGCGCGATGCCCATTGATAGGAAACGAGTGATTTGACAAGCGTTGTTCCGGGGAACTTCTTGACAACATGCGAACGCTTGATGTTGACGGGATCCCGGGGCCGAGGCTTGCCTTTTTCGTATGTCGGTCTACGGTTAGGATTGAATCGGTGCTTGCGGTCACGATCAAAATAATTGCCGCGGTCACGGTAGCCGCCACGATCGCCATAACCGCCACGATCACGGTATCCCCCACGATCACCATACCCACCGCGATCACCATACCCACCACGATCGCGATAGCCACCGCGATCGCCATAACCACCGCGGTCACTATAACCACCGCGGTCACGGTAGCCGCCGCGGTCGCCATAACCACCGCGATCACGATAGCCGCCACGGTCACCGTAGCCGCCACGGTCACCGTAGCCGCCACGGTCACGATAGCCACCGCGGTCACCGTAGCCACCGCGGTCACCGTAGCCGCCGCGGTCACTGTAGCCGCCGCGGTCACCGTAGCCGCCGCGATCGCGATATCCACCGCGGTCACCGTAGCCACCACGGTCCTCCCGTGGTCGTTCTACGGGAGCTCCCTCGCGAGGAGTGTCCGGAGTAGGGCGTTCATCTGCGGGCCGCTCATCACGAGGTCTGTCGCTATAACCACTGCGATCACGGTAACCGCCACGGTCGCCATAACCACGATCATCCCGGGGGCGATCGCCATAGCCGCCGCGATCACGATAGCCACCGCGGTCACCATAGCCCCGATCGTCCCGGGGGCGGTCGCCATAGCCGCCGCGATCCCGGTACCCGCCACGGTCGCCATACCCACCGCGATCATCACGCGGACGGTCGCCGTAGCTGCCGCGATCATCGCGGGGGCGGTCACCGTAGGGACGTTCATCGCGTGGGCGGTCGCCATATCCACCACGATCATTATAGCCACCGCGATCATCGCGCGGCCGATCGCCGCGTGAGCGGAACGTTCGCGGTCCGCGATCATCGGGGCGAGGCGCGTCGCCTGCAGGGCGATCAAACCGAGAACGGTCGCCGAAACCACCGTCGCGGCGGAATCCACCACCCTGGGGTCGGTTGCCGTCTGGTCTGCGTCGAGCATCCTGTCCGAATGTCGTCCGATTGAATTCTGCGCGATTGAAATAGTCGTCGTTCGGACCCTCTTCGGGCGCTTCTTCGGCGGGCGGTTGATCCCCTACGGGCCTACCGCGGCCAAAAAAGCGCGTTTGGGAGTCATCATCATCGTCGTCAAAACGGCGCTGGCGTCCCCGCGAAGGGCGTCCTTCCGTGCCGCCGGACCCCGATTCCATTTCGGGATCTATTGGTGCATCGCTCATAGTATTTCTTGAGAGTGGTGAAGATTATTCGGTCCAGACACCCATGCGATAGAACTTTTCGCGACGCTGGTTTACCAGCGTATCGATGGGGATACGTTGTAGTGCAGTTACCTCTTCGAACAGCGCCTGTTGAACGGTTTCGAACATGCGTTCCGGATGCCGATGGGCTCCCCCTACTGGTTCGGCCACGATCCGATCAATGACTCCAACGGTGATGAGGTCAGCAGCTGTAAGTTTCAGGGCTTCGGCCGCTTGCTCCTTATACTCCCAGCTCCGCCAGAGAATGCTGGAACATGATTCCGGTGCAATCACCGAATACCATGCATTTTCAGCCATAAGGATACGATCGCCAACACCAATGCCCAGGGCCCCTCCCGAGGCACCCTCGCCGATCACCATGATGACGATTGGCGTCCGCAGGCATGCCATTTGAAACAGATTGCGGGCAATGGCTTCGGCCTGACCACGCTCCTCTGCCTCCAAGCCAGGAAATGCGCCAGGAGTATCGAGCAGGCAGACCACAGGCAAGGAGAACCTCTCAGCCATCGCGAAGAGTCGGTGCGCCTTGCGATACCCTTCAGGGTTGGGCATACCGAAGTTTCGATAAAGATTCGTCTTGGTGTCGCGACCCTTTTGATGCCCAACAACGACGACACTCTTGCCATTCAGGCGAGCAAGGCCACCAACGATGGCTGGGTCGTCGCGATATGCCCTATCTCCATGCAACTCCACGAATTCCTCGAAGCAGTGGGTGAAGTAGTCCAAGGAGTACGGGCGATCGGGGTGACGGGCAATCTGGACGCGCTGCCACCGTGTGAGGTTACGGTAGACGTCGGCACGAAGAAGTTCGACCTGTGCTTCCAGCTCTGTGATCTGATCCTGGATATCAAGTGAATCTGCCAAAGCCCGCATCTCGGCGATCTTTTGCTCCAGCTCTACAATTGGCTTTTCAAATTCGAGGATAACGTTCGTTGCCACTAGTACGACGCAAGATGGTGTGCAGTAAAATTTCGATGTCAAGCGGAAGGGAATAACGCTCTACATAGAAGTCATTGAGATCGACGATGGCCTTGGTCGACAATCTGCTTGGCCCGGAGATATGAACCAAACCCGTCAAACCCTCCTTACCCGCTGATCGCTGTTTGCCATCAGGATAGAGCCCTACGACGCTTCTCACTCCCCTGAGAACATCCAGCCACTTCTGACTGGCTTCTTGTCGCCGGGCCCCTTTCAAAATTAGGACTGGGAAGGCAACGGACAAAACGAAAAGCGCGACCACGATGTCAAAGGTCCGTTTCACGATGCGATTGCGAATACTGAGGATCCGTGGCACAGTGACGGTTGGTTCTATCCCTGCGACATCGTTGATCACTCTCGCTGTCACGATATCGTCATAGCCAGCGGCCAGATGAAATCGAGCTTTCCAGGTCGAACAGGCTATCATCAGCCGCATTGCCGTATCCTGACCAATGCTTGAATCGGCCACAATAACCTCCCCTACACCAAGGTCACGCACGAGTTTGTCGAGATAGTCCGTGGTACCAACAACAGGCAGTCCTGCAAAGTCCTCGCCGGTATACGGACCATGGGAAACAACACCAACAACACGGGCACTTCGCCGATCCGCAGTCTGCAGTGCCAGGTGTATACGTTCGGTGGCCTCGGTTAGGCCGACGAGAAGGATGCGGCGTTCTGCTCTGCGGCCGCGAATGGTATCGTGGAGGGCGAACAGGCTGCGCACGATGGCGAACCACAATGCTGTAATCGCTGTCGTCATCAATACGACTCCGCGGCTAAATGCGAAGTCCTTGAAGAAGTAGGACAAGCCGACGGTAATATAGAATGCGACAAGGAGGCCAACCCACGAGCGACGAATGGAGGGACGATGTTCTATGTATTCCCCAACGGCCATGAGTGAGAGCACCATGATAGCCGTCAACGAAATAGGCACGATGGGATAGGCATAGTCCGGGAAGCCGAAGGGATGATCGAACCGAACAGCTGTTGAAATCAGCAAGGCGGCATTTACGCCAATGATGTCGAACATCATCGTGAGAATTTCCAGACGCTTGCGCAGGAGGCGTTCAAGCAAACCACGAAGCCGAATGCCCAAGCGAAGGAAGAGGAGGTAGAACGTTGATGATCCGAAGTGCTTTCGCGCAAAAATCTCCATCGCATGATAGAATACGCGAACCTCGTTCATGGATGATCGACGCGTACTTTCCCCCTTGAAATGCGTGATGTGCGTTGTGTGCACATACCGAATGCTCTTTCCCTTTTGTTGAATGCGATAGCAAAGGTCGAGGTCCTCTCCGTACATAAAAAAGTCAGGATCGAACCCGCCAACCTCTTCCAGAAGGGATCTGGGCCCCATCATGAAGGCACCAATCAGAGCGTCAATGTCATAGGTCTCATCAATGGAACGAAAGAGCTGATTGTATTGAGCAAACAGCGGGGAACGGTGGAAGAGACTTTGCAAACCGAACAGTTTACAGAAGGACGCCCACGGCGTGGGAAAACCTCTGCGGCATGCAATCTGAAACGTGCCATCCGAATTGAGGACCTTGCAGCCGGCAAGTCCAACATCGCTGTTGGCATCCAGATAGTCAACCATCACTTGTAAAGTATCAGCACCAATGATCGTATCTGGGTTGAGAAACAGAACATATCGACCTGTGCATGCTGCCAATCCGATGTTGTTCCCCCTACCGAAACCCACGTTTTGATCCAAAGCAATCCACCGTACGTGGGGAAACATGGGCGTCAGCTCCATCACCGAAGAGTCGGTGGATGCATTGTCAACGACAATGATCTCATATGAAACAGGCCCTCGCGTTTCGGCAATGGATCGCAGGCAGGAAAGGAGGAAGTCCTTCACATTGTAGTTGACAATGAGTATACTGACGTCGGGCTGGTGACGGAGCGTCATCGTTTGCCAAAGCTAAACAACGTAGCGAGCTTCAACTTCCACACCAGGAAGGCTGCTTCGTAGATGATATTCTTACTCATCTTCGATTCACCATTGACACGATCCACAAAGATGATCGGAATCTCTTCGATACGGGCCTTCTGGCGCCAGATTCGATAGTTCATTTCGATCTGAAATGCGTAGCCATTGGAGCGAATAGTGGACAAATCGACGTTCCGGAGAACCGATGCGCGAAAACACTTGAATCCACCCGTAGCATCGGCAATAGGCATGCCTGTGATGACACGCGTATACACGTTGGCAAAGTATGATAAAAGAAGCCTACTCATTGGCCAGTTGATGACATTGACTCCACTTACGTAGCGGGAACCAATAACGAGATCGGCGACTGCAATTGTATCGAAGAATCGTCGCAAGTCTTTGGGATCATGTGAGAAATCAGCATCCATCTGCGCTATCACATCGAATCCGTCTGCAAGAGCCTTGGCAAAACCCGCACAATATGCCGTACCCAAACCAAGCTTCCCTTCACGCTCCAGGATGTGAATGCGTCCGTCGGTGGCCATACGGTCGCGTACCAATTGTGCTGTTCCGTCGGGAGAACCATCGTCAACCACCAGAATATGCGCGTCGGGCACTATCTCGTGAATGGCATCGAACAAGCGGAGAATGTTCTCACGTTCGTTGTAGGTAGGTATGCAGACGATACTTTTCACGCTTGGCCATGTCCCTTAATCATGACAAAAACAGTGCGGAACAGAATTTCCAAATCCAGTCG
>JALOMA010000270.1 GCA_025455735.1 Candidatus Kapaibacterium sp. | reverse complement strand
TGTCAGAACGACGTCGTCATCAGCTACAAGCCTGTGTCCTCGTTCTACAAGATCTAGAGCAATTTCCGACTTTCCAATACCACTGCCACCAGTAAACAACATGCCCACGCCATACACATCCACGAATGAACCATGAACACTGACGTGGGCACTAAATTGATCGTCCAAAAATTCGCTCAGAACGGAAATGGCGCGTGTTGTGTCCACTTCCGTATGGAGGAGTGCAACACCATGCTCACCAGCCAATTCCACAAGGTCCTGTTCTAGTTCGTGGCCGTTCGCCAAAACGATACAAGGAACATTGAACGCACAGATGTTTCGGAAGGCAGCAAGCCTACCGTCCTTACTCAGGCTTTTCAGGTAGAAAAACTCCGTGTTGCCGAAAAGTTGCACACGATAGTGCGTGAAGAACTCCGTGTATCCGGCCAAGGCAAGCTGCGGACGATGCAGCGACTTATCCGAGATGGTGTTATCCAACCCAACGCCTTCTGTTAATGGCGTAAGGGCAATCGGACACGGAAGCAGCTCCCGTACGGAAATGGACTCCTTCACAATCGGGTTGGAGGTGCGCAATGACGGCATGATGTTCGCTTATACCCGCACGGTTTCGCGCGTGTGGTGGAGTTTCGTTTTCAACTTTCGAAGCTGACGAACAATTTTGTGGGCTGCTTCATGAATGGACTTGCCAAATGATTCCGAGTTCTCACGAGCAACGATTGTATGGCCTTGCAACCTTACCGTATACTCGCACGTCTTGTCTACGCCGTTTTCAAAAATCCCATCCACTCTGATGATACCGTCGTGGTACCGCGAAAACTGTTGAGCTGCAAGTACTGCAGCATCATGCTCTTCAGAGGAGAGCTTGCAATGCCGAGCCGTAACGTGGACGTCCATGGTAGATCCTTTCGTAAAAAGATGAAACCGCAATGACTGTCGCTGCATGTGCAACTACGTAAACATGCTGGTCACTGCCAAACGGATTCCATGCTTTTTCTCTGATGCCTCAGCGAAGCGTGATGTTCACACCAGCATGGATGCCCAAACCACCGGCCTGTAAGGTTGTTACACCATCCGTTTGGGTAACACCAGGAACACTTTGCTGAAGAGAAGCAAGTACTGGCGCAGTAAACGGGGCCCACAAGTAGGATACTTCAAGATAGAAACCTGCCGAAGTTCGGGTGCGAACGTCTTTGTCCCATCCCAACAGAACCCCTACTCGCACCATTGCTGATGGAGTTATGCGACTGTCGTCGAACCGTGTTCCACTACTACGCGACCGTACGTCCTGCGATGCAGCAGCCGTCTCCGTCCAAACAAAAGATGTGGCAGATACACCAAGAGCAGCACCCACATACGTGGCAAATTGCCTGTCGATGGGCAGATAGTCCAGACTAAGCATAACGGGAATGGTCGTCAGCGCCATGTTCTGGGATAGTCCCTGCGTAACCCTACGCACGGTATCTTGTCCAAAGGGCCTGTATACATAGTTCTCTCGCACAACGGCACGGTTGTATCCCCCCGTTACGCCAATCACGACATTCTCGAACTGATAACTCCCCAAGCTTGCCCATAAGCCAAGCGGTATGTCGAAAGTGGAAGAAGGTCCACCAACAAGGCGCTTATACTGCTGAAAGAACTCAATACCATGCACACCGAACCTCCAATTTAGATCGGCTGCCAATCGAATGGGCTTTCCCTTCTTTCCCGACGGTGGTGCCGTGGCCCCCTGTCCGTATATGGAAAGGGGCCATGCTACAAGGAGGATGAACAAGGCAACGTTACAGGATGCGTTTGCCCATGGACGACGCCACGACATCGGCGGCGAACTCTGCGGTTTTGTTTCGTTCATCAAGGATGGGATTGACTTCGGCAACTTCCAGTGACGCGAATGCGTCCACTTCGGAAATCATCTCCATGAACAGATGGGTTTCTCGGAATGACAGACCGCCAGCTACGGGAGTTCCCACTCCAGGCGCAATTGAAGGGTCTACACCGTCGCAATCGAAGGAGATGTGTAAGTGATCTACCCGACGCGCCATGTCCTCCAATACTCTGGAGGCGATATGGTACATTCCCAGCCGGTCGACGTCGAACATCGTATAGGCGGCTACACCAAGCTCGCGTATGAGATCACGTTCCCCTGCATCGATACTGCGAAGACCTACGATTGCCAGATTCGACGGGTCAAGTTTAGGGAAATCACCCATCAATGACGTCAACGTTGGGTGACCGTGACCGAGGGCAACAGCCACAGGCATACCATGGATGTTGCCACTGGGTGTGGTTTCGGCTGTGTTCATGTCAGCATGAGCATCAATCCAGATCACGCCAAGCGTCTTACCATGTTGTTTGCAGTGTGCCCCAATGCCAGCGAGAGAACCAATGGACATGCTGTGATCTCCGCCAAGCACCAAAGGGAAGTCGCCGTCATCGAGAACAGCTTTCACACGACTTGCAAGAATCGTGCTCATGCCAGCAATCTCCGGGAGATACTTGAGGCGCGGATCGTGAATGTCGGAGACTTCAATGTTGCGAATGGGGATATCCCCTTCGTCGATGACCTCATAACCGAGCGCTTCCAGGCGCTTGTCAATGTCGGCTATGCGCAAGGCCGATGGCCCCATGTCAACGCCGCGACGGTCGGCCCCCAGGTCGATGGGAAATCCCATCATACGGATACGTGTTGCCTTATGCATGGCGTCCACCCATGAGGTGTCGGATGATACTAGAGAGTTCTCGTTTAAGGTGGAACCGCGGAACGACCATATCGACGAATCCGTGATCCAGCAGAAACTCCGAGCGCTGAAATCCTTCAGGCAATTTTTTTCTGATAGTCTGTTCGATAACACGTGGGCCAGCAAATCCAATAAGGGCCTTCGGCTCTGCGATGATTACATCGCCAAGCATAGCGTAGGAAGCACTGACGCCTCCCGTCGTAGGGTCCGTAAGGATGGAGATATACGGCAGCCCGGCCTCTGCCAGCTCCGTGAG
>JALOMA010000269.1 GCA_025455735.1 Candidatus Kapaibacterium sp. | reverse complement strand
GCGCAGGAGCAGAATGTCTATCCCGAAGGTATCGGATGGATCAACGTCAAGGAACGGTATGGCGCCAAAGGGGATGGCATTACCGACGATACAGAAGCGCTCCGTCGGGCCGTGCAGGAGCGCAATGAGATATATCTGGATCGTGTGTCGCTATACCTCCCCGACGGCATCTACCTTGTCCGTGACACGCTGACGTATCGGAACGGCTACTACGACTGTTGTGTCTCCATTCAAGGCCAAAGTCAGGCAGGCACGATTATTCGCCTTGCCCCGTTTTCCCCGGGATATGGAGATCCCCTGGTTCCCAAGCCTGTCCTCTTCACGCGCGCAGGTAATCAGAGCTTTCACCAGAACCTCCGCAACCTGACGATTGACATCGCCGAAGGCAATCCCGGTGCGGTGGCCGTTGACTATATCGCAAACAATACTGGCGTCATTCGTGACGTGACGATTCGCGCCGCCGAGGGCTCGGGCCATACGGCACTGGCTATGGATCGTGCATGGCCTGGCCCAGCGTTGATATCGCATGTCAGCATACGGGGATTCCACCATGGCGTCACCCTCGGGACGGCTGAATATTCCATGACGTTTGAACATGTCAGCATCGATGGCTGCCGTAGCGCAGGCATCGTCAACAATGGCAACACCGTCATCGCCCGCAAGGTTGCCATCACGCCAGCGGATACGGCACCTGGATACTGGCAGCGCGGTGGCTTCGGCGTCTTCATCGACAGCGACTGTTCAATGTCCGTCGATGCTGGAACGCTCTTTGCCCGCGACGTTCGGTCTCGTTCACTCCCTACCCTTCGTAGCCCCGACACCACCATTGTTGGGCCCGTCGATGAATACTGTTCCGGCAAGCGGTTCAACCTATGGCCCTCCGATGGCGCCACCTTGCGGTTACCCATTCAGGAGACGCCTGTTACCGTCGTGAACAACGATACCGCTGCTTGGGCCAATATCGAAGCCTATGGGGCACGGCCAAGCGATCCGTTTTTTGTGAAACGTGTGGACAACGAGGCGGTCCGGTTGGCCTTCGCCAGCGGACGTCCCATGGTCTGGCTTCCGATCACGCGCAGCAATGGTAGCTGCTTTGGCATCGACACGCACATCGTCGTACCGCCCCATGTGCGCCTGATCACGGGCTTTGATCAGTCGAAGTTCTGCTTCTTCGATGATGCCACGCTGGTTGTCGAAGGCGATACGGACGAGCCGCTGTTCGTGGAGCGCATGGACCGCGTCCGCATCCTGCATCGTGGGCGGCGCCCTGTTGTGCTCAAGGACATCGGGATCGAGGCCTACGAAAACGTCCCAGGTGCCGGCGACGTCTTTCTGGAGAACGTCGTTGGGGCATTTACACCCAGCCATGCCACGCGCATGTGGGCGCGCCAGTTCAACCCGGAGATTCAACCTGCCGATGCACTGCAGCATCGCAACAATGGTGGCTCTGCCTGGATTCTTGGCATGAAGACGGAAGGATTTGCCCACATGACCGTGACCACGGCGGGTGGGGCGACGGAGGTCCTGGGAGGACTGGTCTATCCCGCACAAAGCCATGCCGATACCATTCAGCCTGTGGCGTGGATTGTCGACAATGCCCGACTGAGCACCATGCATACCATGACGTCCTACGTGCCCAACGGCTGGTATCCCATCGCCGTGCGGGAAACAAGGGGGTCGGAAACGCGCGAGCTCCCTGTACAGAACCTCACCTGGCCCCATCTGGCATTGTACAGCACGGGCCATGCTGGCACGTCGTCGGCACCAACCACACCGAACGAGCAGCCTGTGTGGTCCATTGAACGCCGCAACGGCATGCTCATCGTCAACGGCCGCACGTCAACGGATGCCCTATGCTTCGACCTGCTTGGTCGTAGAACCACGGCCGAGCACATTGGCCCGCTTGTTGTGCTGGTACGCACGGCCCACGGCATGGTGGCCCGCCTACTCCCCTAGTTTCTACTGCTGCACCAGCGTGCAGGATACGTCGGTAGCGCCACGGCGGACGATCAGTGGTGCCGCTGCAAATCCGTCGGCTTCGATGGTATACGTTCCAGAAACCAGGCCTGCAATATTGAACGATCCATCACGGGTCGTCTTGACGCTACGCACGACGTCGCCGGAGGCGGAGCGGACGCGGACGAGGGTACCCCGAAGGGACAACGGTGTCCCGCCAGCTGTTGCCAGACGACCATCAATAAGCGGTGTGCGTTCAAGCGGAATATCGACGGCGCGGATATGATGTGCTTCCGTGACCACGCTGTATTCCGCGTGGCGGAGGGCGAGCGCTGGATCCGGGATCGTGGACGCATCCACGGAAACCAAAAACTCCGTGGCAGCCGGTAGATCCGTAATCATCACGTAGCCACTTGTAGCATCCTTCATGGTGCCACCGTCCACGCCTATCTGGATACCCTCCACGATTTCTTCAGCGCTGTCCAACGATCCGTTCCCATTGTCATCGACGAAAAAGCGCATCGCAATACCTGCCGTGTTGGCAATCGTCGTACGGGCTGTCAAGACGCTTCCCGTGGCGTCATCGAAGCGCACGTTGCCACTCAGGGCGGCCGTCGTGGAAAGTCCGAAGGGGTCCGATGTTGTGGACGTCTGCACCATTGCCGGACCCAGTCCGGTGGCAGCTTCCAACGTCATGGCAACGGCCCTTGTGGCTGCATCAACGCGAACGCCGGCATTCATGCGGATACCTGCTAGCGTTATCGTTCGCGAGATGCCCACGGTGGTAGCTAGCGGGGCATGTGCCGACAATGCGCCTCCAACGTCGGCACGGAGTGTGGTGCCGTCCGTAAGGACCGAAAGCCATGGCACGTAAGGAAGGCGCACCATCATCCGCATTTGGCCGAAGGCTCTCAGGGCACCGTCGTAGTCGCCGCGGAACCTCGTGGCCATGGTGATTCCATTCCAGGTTGCTGTTGCCTGGACGGTGCCCGTGCCAATCCACAGGTCGCGGCCGAAGAGGTCTGCGCCACCATCGCAGGAC
>JALOMA010000072.1 GCA_025455735.1 Candidatus Kapaibacterium sp. | reverse complement strand
CTTCGTTGGACGATATCTTTGAGTCCGAAGCTCTTGTAGCACCACAAACTGGTGGTGAGAAATTCTATTCCATCGGCAGCATCGGTGGCACAAGTAACTGGGCCAGTGTTATTGCGACGAAGAATGATGACGGCTCATTCAACTTTGGAAAAGTGCTTATGAAGCGGACAAACGGATCGTTCGTTCAAGGCACTGGAGCCAACGCCTACATCGAGGTGGAGGTTTCCTATCAAACGGTGAAGAACGTGCCCTATGCTCTGCGCCAGCACCTGAATGAGAAAATGGTTCGTGCTCCTAGAAGCATCCCAAGCTTTTAAGGCTCTAGTAACAGCATTGAAATAAAAAAACGGCGTCCACTCAATGAGTGGACGCCGTTTTCTGATTTTACGTCACCCTGGTGACCGAATACGTCTTGTTAACGTGACTTGCGAATGGTTCCACCAGAAGCTTCGCCTTCCTTTTTCTCATCACGGCTGGCGCGTATCTGGCCTCCCGATGCAGATCCATCTTCGGACTTCTGCACGGTCTCCTTTGCCTTAGCAGGCTTCTTTGCGGCAGGCTTCTTTGCAGCCGCTGCTGCTGCTGCTTCGGCCTTTGCAATGGAGTCCTTGATGGCTGCACTGTCAACTACGGGCGCAGGCGGTGCTGGTGGTGGCGTTGCCGGAGCTGCAGCAGGTGTTTCTGCTGGGGCCTGTTGGACCTCTTCCTTTTGGCCACAAGCAACGGCAATCAGCGACAAGCTGATGGCAGCTGCAACGATGGAATTTTTCATGTGTTCCTCAAACAAACACAAGTGATACAATAGTTGGTTGCTGTTGTCGACGCCTGCAAAACTGAGGCATTGCAGGATATTCTTCAAATGACGAAGTTCTCATACAAATGTCATGCGCGGGCACGAATCAAACGCGCTGCAAATGCACCATCAGAATGGTGAATATGGGGGAACGTCTGTATGGTTCCGTCAACAACGACGGACGCATCGACATACGCAGAAGCATCGTCGAGTGAGAAATCAGGATGACGGTCAAGGAAATCCTTGACGACACTCACATTTTCTTCGAGTTCTATCGTACAAGTACTATAAACAAGAGCACCACCTGCGGCAACCATCGCAGCAGCATGATTCAGAATGGTTGCCTGCATACGGGCCATCTGTCTGATGTCATCGAGTGACCTGCGCCATTTAATGTCTGGCTTCTTGGAGAGCGTTCCCATGCCGGAACAAGGGGCATCTACGAGCACGAGATCGGCTTGAGCACCTGGTTCAAACTCTCGTGCGTCACCATGGAGTGGTTGAACGATGGAAACACCAGCGCGTTGGGCATTTTCGACGATCAAATGCAGTTTGGACTCGTACTTCTCCAACGCGATGACTGTTCCTGTATTCTTCATAAGTTCTGCGGCATGGATTGCCTTGCCACCAGGAGCAGCGCACAGATCATAAACCGTCATGCCGGGCTGCGGATTGGCCAAACGAACCGCCAAGGATGCGCTGGCATCCTGGATGGTCACCAATCCTTCGGTGAACAACGGGGTTGAGCGTATGTCGCGAAAAGATGCAATCTGAACACTCGTTGGGTGAATCGGAGAGACCTCGTACTTGATCTCTGCTTCACGGAGCGCGGCCTCCACTGTCTCCATGGTAGCCTTGAACGTGTTCACACGGAGGGTAAGCATGGGGCGGAAGTTGTTTGCGGCGAGAAGCGCATCCGTTTGTTCTTCGCCAAACCGTTCCAGATATCGGCGCACCATCCACTGCGGATGCGAATACAACACGGAATAGTGCAGAACGATGTTCTCTTCCTTTGCCGGGTATCGAATGTTTTGGATGTTGCGTAACACATTGCGCAATACTCCATTCACAATGCCTGCGTGACGCTCTCCCTTGAGGCGCTTCACAAGCTCCACAGACTCATTGATAGCGGCTGGTGGCGGAATCTTCGAAAGGAACATCATCTGATACAAGGCAATGCGAAGTGCATTCTTGACAATCGGAAGGCACTTGGTGAATTCTCCGTGGTAGAAACCAGTGAGAATCCAATCCAGACGCGTCTGCCATCGTACGCATCCGTTCACCAGTTCCGTCACCAATGCACGGTCGGCTGCTGGTAACTCGGATCGGCGTAACTCTGCCTCGAGAAGTTTGTCGATGTAACTATCGCTGCTTTCGTAGCGGCTTAACAGTTTGACGGCAGTGCCCCTGGCACTGTCGAAAATCATCCCTTGCTGTACGACGGAGGGCGTTTCCGAACGGTCGTCCGTGCGCCCCTGAGGTGCTTGTGAGTTCTCCATAAGACGCAAGTATAGCAAACAAGATTACTTGGCAGGGCCAGCAATCAATGGTACATTCACGTTCCCAACCATTCATACGGTTCCAGGTCATGGTCAGAATACTCCGACGGTTGCTATGCTGCATCGTCCTCCTTGCTGCCGTTCTGCCCCTACGGGCTCAGCGAGACGTGCTAGATAGCGACCCTCTCACGGCCCGAAAGAAACTCGTCTATGACATGGTTGGGGTCTTTGCCGGACTGTCGGGAAACTCCCAGGGTGGTACCTTTAGAACATCATGCGACTGTGAGTTCACCGGTGGCGGCGGTACGACGCTGACAGCAGGACTACTGTGGGAGCGACTAACCAAGTCGAACATCACGTGGGGTGGATTCCTCTCCATCGAAGGCAGAGGCGTCGAGTCCCGATTCCAAGAAGTAGAAGGTCTTGCCATGACATCACCACGTACAGGCCAGACATATACCGTCCCCGTCACGTTTCGTAACATCGCTCAGACACGCATCCTTACAACCACGATTGCTCCGTACGTCAAGATCGAACCACTCCCTTGGTTGTTTGCACGGTTAGGGCCAGGATTTTCTTTTGTCCTATCTGGTAACGTTTCGCACGACAAAGAGTTGATGTCATCCGACGTAACACTTCCAGGTGGCGAACAAGCTTCAGTGAGGCTTGCCAACTCCGATGGGACGACAGTTCGTTTGGAAGACGTTGAAATCCCTGGATTGCAACGTTTGCAGATCAGTGCGATTGGTGCCGTCGGGGCCACCATCCGTGTATCAAAACGCGTCAACCTCGGCCCGGTCGTCCAGTATGTACTACCGTTTACGACACTCTCATCCACCAACGCAGACTTCACGATCCGGTCCTTCCAGTTCCTACTTGAAGCTCGCTTGATCCTCTGATAAAGCTTGGTGTGGCAAAAACTTCTCACCTCGTGTGATTTCCGCTTTGCGAGTTCTACGCGATTCTCTATTTTTTCCGTTCATCCCAGCGAGTGCTGTTGATGAACACGATGTGCATGGGACATAGGAACCAATCTCTACAGAACAGGATGTGTATGATGCAGCGGTTTGTGACTGCTTGTCTGGCTCTGCTTGTCGGCTGGTGCGTAATGGCGTCAGCGACACCATCGACAGATGATCTCGTGATGTACGGTGTCACGATTGTTGCCGATGCCGATGATGATGGTGGCATCCTCGATGGCGACCCCAAGCTGATTCGCATTATCAACCTCGGCAAGGTGGTAAATCACCCCGAGCTTGACTATGCACCTACGGTTTCCGCCGATGGTAAGACGCTGTACTTCGTTTCCAACAGGAAAGGTAGCCGTCTGACCCGGGAAAGCAACTTCTCGCATGATTTCTGGGCCGCCCGCAAGAACAACAACCTCGATACGGTCTTCTTCCCGCCGTTCAACATCGATACCGTTGATGCTGGCGTCAATACAACGCTGAACGAAGGTGCCGTGTCTATCGCTGCTGACCGCCAGACGCTGTTCTTTACCGGATGTGACCGTCCTGACGGTCTCGGCGACTGCGATATCTACACGGCTAAGCTGGATGGTGATCGCTGGATGAAGCCAACAAACTTGGGCAAAAACGTCAACTCGCCATTCTGGGACTCACAACCATCAATCGCTCCAGACAAAAAGACACTATACTTCGTCTCAAATCGCCCATCTCCGACCAACACGGACGGAGAGGGGTCAGATGACACCGATATATGGTTCTCTGAATACGATGAAGACCTCGATGAATGGAAACCAGCCAAGAACCTCGGGCCAGATATCAATACCGAAGACCGCGAAAATGCACCGTTCATCGCTGCCGATGGCGTGACGCTCTTCTTCTCGTCCAATGGCCATAAACCGAATATGGGTGGCTTGGACTTCTATGTAACAAAGAAAACGGGACAGAAAGACCGCGAAGGGCGTGACAAATGGGGGAAACCAAAACAACTGCCTGCCCCCATCAACACAATGGAGGATGATCAGTTCATTACCCTGCCTGCCTCCGCTGACGTTCTCTACTTTTCGTCGCGTCGTCAGGATATCCCTGGCTACCAAGGTGATCTTGACGTGTTCATGGCCTTCGTTCCCACGTACTTCAAGGCGGTCAACCTTATCGTAAACGTGATCGACGAATGTACGGGACAGAATATTCCGGCAACTCTGACCTTCCGGAATGGTAAGACGGCACGTACCGTGAAAGACTCCGTCAGTGACAGCCGAGTAGAATCGAACGTGATCGTTGGTGCCGAAGACTATGGTGAAGGCGATGGCCGTTCGGAGCAGATTCAATGGACCGTGTCGGCATACTCACCTGTGTACGGCGAGCGTAGCATTACCGTTGATGTGACGGATCCTGGTAAGACTAAGGACCCCACGAAGAACAATGAAACGTCCGAAATCCGCAAGACGATCACCCTGGGCCAACGCCCTGTTCTGACGTGGGAAGCAGCTCCAAGCGACTGGGCAATCAAACGGAACGATCCGTTCCGCGGCCTCGTCATCCAAGAGAAGGCACGCGTTGAGCTCTATCCACTGCTGCCGTACATCTTCTTCGACTTGAACAGCGCCGAAATCCCCTCCCGCTACATTCGTTTTGCGAACCAAGGGCAAACGGGCGACTTTGACGACGAACGAATCCCTGGTGGAACGCTCGACAAGTACTACCATACACTCAACATCTATGGCTATCGCTTGAAAAAGCATCCAGGGGTTACCGTTGAGATTCGTGGAGCGGTTGATGCCGATAACGAAGAGAAGGGCTCGACTCTCATGAAGGATCGTGCGACGGCGGTCTTCAACTACCTCAAGAACGTGTGGGGTATAGACGAAAGCCGCATGAAGGTAACCGTTTCCAGGAATGGCTGGCCTGACTCACGATCAAACCCCAAGGATACGCTTGGTATCGTGGAAAACCGCCGCGCTGAAATCTACTTTGACGGCGATGCCGAAGAAGTGTGGCAAGTGGCTCGTCCTATTCTCGACAACGACCCAACGTTGCTGCCAACACCCGTTGACATGACGTACGGCATGAAAAACGGCATTGATAATTCTATCGTGGCATCACGCCGCATCGAAGTCTCTTGGAACGGAAAACCCTATCGCACCCTTACTGAAATTGGCGTCACGGACGCTGCATCGAAGTGGGATTGGGTTGACGCCCAAGGCGAACCCCACCCACCCGTTCCCGCAGGAAAGCAGCGTGAACAAGGCATGAAGCAGATGAATCTGGCTGCCTTCGAAGCTCAATTGATTGTAACGTCAAAGAACGGACAGGAGTGCAAGTCCGATCCTGTAAAGATCCCCGTCAAGTTCGTAACGTCCCGTGACCGTACCATCGGACAGGATGCTGAAAAGACCCTCGAGAAGTACAACCTTATCCTGTTCCCATTCGACAAGTTTGAACCAGGGCCATTCAACGATCGTATTCTTCGTGAATATGTCAACCCACGCGTGAAGGCTACGTCCGCTATCAAGGTTGAAGGTCACACGGATGTCGTGGGTATGTTCGATCACAACAAGCGGCTTTCCGAAAACCGCGCTAAGGCTGTCCGGGACCAAGTCAACAAGTCCACCAGGGGCACGTATGGATCTCTGGATTCACGTGGTACTGGTGAAGAAGAGCCCCTCTACAAGAACGATTTGCCTGAAGAACGTTTCTTCAATCGCACGGTACAGGTCATCATCGAGACACCTCTCGATGACGCCGATATCGCCGACTAGTCGCTCTTTTTGTTGCTGAACGTCATCCCGCAGGGATCGTGGTTTACCACGATCCCTGCGCTGTTTTCGCACCGTTATCCCGCTATCTTTGCACCATGATTTACTGGAATGTCGATCCTGTCATCGTCGATCTTGGCTTTCTTGCGCCCCGATGGTATGGCCTGAGCTGGGGCTTGGCCTTCTACCTATGCTATCTGGCCATGAAGTCCATCTTCACGCGCGAGAAGCTCCCTCTGAAGGATCTTGACGATCTCACCATTACCGTCATCGTGGCTACCGTTGTAGGCGCCCGCGTTGGACATATGGTCTTCTACGACTTCCAGGATCTCCTGGCTGACCCCTTCTCTCTCTTTGCAATCTGGAAGGGTGGCCTCGCCAGCCATGGCGGCGTTCTTGGTATTCTTCTTGCCGCGGCATGGTTCTTTCGGAAACATCCGTCCTATTCGCTCATGTGGCTGCTAGACCGCCTTGCTGTGGTGTCACCAATAGCTGCCGTTTCCATTCGCTTGGGCAATCTGATGAACTCGGAGATCATCGGGATGCCGACGGACGTTCCGTGGGCCTTCGTCTTTACCAAGGTGGATATGCTGCCGCGCCACCCCGCCCAGTTGTATGAGGCACTCGCTTATGCTGCCGTTTTCGCTATGCAATGGCTTCTTTACAAACGCAGCTGGGGAGCAAAACCGGGCCGCCTGTTCGGTGCCATGATGGTTGCCATCTTTACCTCCCGGTTCTTCATCGAATTCCTGAAAGAACGTCAGGTGAGCTTTGAAGATGCACTACCATTGGACATGGGGCAGATCCTCTCCATTCCCTTTGTCGTTGTCGGCTTGTACTACCTACTCCGAAAAAGATCTAGCGCCTCAGGCGCTGCATCGGCACCCGTGAAATAGGGGTAACACTCCCCAATGTTCGAAGTATGGACGTGCTCCGCGTGCTATCGGCAATGACTGCCGTTGCCTGAACAATTGCCGTTGCCGACGCCGAGAGTTTGATGCAGTGTTGAACACCACCCTCGCGATACCACAAAAGCACCGTTGATCCGCTCTCCCGCTGTTGCTTGACCGAGAGATTCCGCCGTTCAAGATTGGCAACAGTCGTCCGCACGACACTATCCAGCTGGGCATTCCCAACGCCTCTGATCGTCTTCACGACAATCGTCGACCCTGCGCCGTCCTTGATGGTAGACGTTCCTGTTTGGCTGTCCTTTGTGACGTCGACAGTACCTGGATTGTCGCTTGACAACACAAATCCCTGCGTCGTATCAACCAAGGTCTTTCCCGTAAAGGCATTGCCCGCCCCAACGCCATCGGGGAGAGCCTGCATGGGTACGGGTTCCGTGGTGACGTTGACAGACTGGCCAAAAGGCGCTACGACCTGCGATGAAACATGGTTTGCAGTATCGGTAATCGGAATTGAGAGGTCAATCTTGACACCGTCGCCATCAATGCTGATTGACCGGTTGCCTGGTCCAAGCGTTTTGAAGAACAGAATCAGTGCCGTCAATCCTACGATGACGGCAGCCGTTGTTGTAATCAACGTGCGTTTCGTCTTCTCCTTTTCGGCAACCACCGATACGGCTTCATTCGCGTCATCATCCGTAGCCATACTTCCTCCATGATTGGTACGGCAACATACGCCGCCTTCGGTTAATTTTGTTGCTCATTGATTCTTAAGGAATACGTCATGGCCATTTCTTCTGTAGCCGTAATCGGCGCTGGTACCATGGGTAATGGCATTGCCCACGTTGCCGCCCAATCTGGTTTCTCCGTAACCCTGATCGATGTCTCGCAAGGGGCCTTGGACAAAGCACGCGCCACCATTGCTGGCAACCTGGATCGTCAGGTGAAAAAGGAGCTCATCACCGCTGCAGACAAGGAGTCCGTGCTCGGCCGAATTACTACTGCAACGGATCTGGTGGCAGGCTGCACTTCGGCCGATCTTGTCATCGAAGCCGCCAGTGAGAACTTCGACGTCAAGAAGTCCATCTTCACAACCCTTGATTCCGTCTGCAAACCAGACGCCTATCTGGCCACGAACACGTCCAGTATCAGTATCACGGAGTTGGCTGCCGTTACTGGCCGCGCAGACAAGGTCATCGGAATGCACTTTTTCAATCCCGTGCCTGTGATGAAGCTGTGCGAAATCATTCGCGGTCTTGCCACTAGCGACGAAACCTATGCTACCATCAAAGCATTGGCAGAAACGATGGGCAAAACACCGGTTGAAGTGCAGGATTATCCAGGCTTCATCTCCAACCGGATTTTAATGCCAATGATCAATGAGGCCATCTATTGCGTCATGGAAGGGATAGCCAGCCCCGAGGATATCGACACCGTCATGAAGCTAGGCATGGCCCACCCAATGGGACCACTGACGTTGGCTGATTTCATCGGCTTGGACGTTTGCTTGAGCATCATGGAAGTGCTTCACAACGGTCTTGGCGACTCCAAGTACCGCCCATGCCCACTCCTTCGTAAGATGGTTGCTGCTGGATACCTTGGCCGTAAGAGTGGCCAAGGATTCTATTCGTATACGAACTAACACCCTGATTCCCTGGACCCTAATGTTGTACCGCCTCGTTCTTTGGATGTGTCTCGTTGGTTTTCTGCCAACCTTGTTGGTTGCGTCCACCCTTACGGGCACGGTTACCAGCGTAACCAAAAAACCATTCAGCAAGGCCATCGTTGCGCTGAGTGTCTCTGCCGATGCAACACCGCTGGAAGTTGTCGAGCTGGGTAGCAACGGATCCTTTACGCTATCCACGAAGCATCTTGGCAAATACGTACTCACGTTTGCGGCCGAAAACCATGTGCCGGTTGTCTACGAGGGATTTCTGTTGGCGTCGGACCAAACAGTGCCTTTCGCCGTTTCACTGGGAACAAACGTGAAGGACAAGGACCTGGACTACGTCAAAGTGGTCACGGATGACATGCAAGGTGACTTTGACAAGGCCATCTCAATGGAGCGGCGTTCCGACGGTACCTACGCAGTTCAGGTGCCAGTACCGGATGGCAAGCTGGCCTACCAGCTATTGATTCGACACACCGAACCTGGCTACAACACATCGGAACAACGTTCCTGCAATGGCACCATGCATTCGGAAACGGAGTACGATGGTGGTGGTGACTTTAGGTCTTTACTACGCTCACGCGATAGTGTCGTGACCCTTGTGTTCGATCCTTCCAAACTCCCCATATCAGGTCTCGCGGCTTCCGTTGTGATAACCGACAAAAAGGCTGCAGAAATCGACCGCCTTGCTCGGGAGACGGAGAACATCCTGCAGACTTCGTCGGCATTGGTGCGTTCCATGGAGTCCGACGTGAACAAGCGAGCCGATCTCATGCGCAATGACGTTGCACCCAAGGCCATGATTCTCGCCAACAAGGGGGTAGCCCGAGAAGTTGGTGTGATTCGAGAACTGTATGCAGCACAGGCTGTTGCAATGGTCGGCTTCGTAGGTACGCCAACGAACGTTGATACCATGCAAATGGCCCGTTTGGGTTCCATTCTGCCGTACACGTCACCCGTGTGGTCACTGGCCATCCAATACCTCCATGGTGCAATGAAGAACGTTGGCAGTGAACGCCGGTTCGATCGTATCGTCGATAGCATTGCTTCTGCAGGTATCGTGAGCAAGCAGGATTTGGCGCGTGCCCTCTATGGCACGCTCCTTGAGGCCGATTTTGAAGGCCGTAGTTCGGTTGCCGAGGCGATGTATGCCAAGCTTATGGCAGACTATGCGGAAACCGACGAAGCACAAATGGCCAAAAAGGACTATGCACCGGACAGAACGATACGGCCAGGCAACAAGCTGCCGGACTTTTCCTTTGCGTCCCTGGATAAACCAACGGAAACAATTACACCAGCGTCCCTGAAAGGTAAGTGGGTACTTATCGACCTTTGGGCGACGTGGTGTGGACCATGCGTCGCTGAATTGCCAACGATCACGAAGGCATATGAGGAATTCAAGTCCAAGAACTTTACCATCCTGAGTATTTCACTGGATCGTGTGCCCAAGAGCATTGAACAGTTCCGTGAAAGCCGTTTCCCGATGCCATGGCTGCATGCCTTTTCCTTTGGCATATTCTCCAGCGAAGCAGCGAAAGTATTTGAAGTGACTGGGATTCCTAAGCCCATTCTTGTCTCTCCCGACGGCACGATGGTAGCCGTCAGCAAAGGACTGCGAGGCGAAGGGCTGCTGACGACATTACGCAACACGATCAAGTAGAAATGTAAGCAACGGCCCCTGCCATGAAGTCCGTCTGGGAGAAGTTAAACGCCGGCGCTGTGCGCCGGCTTGCTCTTTTGAATGCCCCGGAGGGCATTGCCGAGTCCGTAGGGATACCGTCGGACGTCGTTCTGGTGGCAGGGCCCCTTGCCAATCACGATTCCGTGGATATGGTGTTGGGTTTTGCCACTACGTTGACGGATGTCGAGAATATGGCCGAGTACGTTCGGCAGGCAACCGAAGGCGACGTCTTGGTATGGGTTGCCTATCCCAAGGGCACATCGAAGCGGTATCATTGTGAGTTCAATCGGGATACTGGCTGGGCGGCGCTAGGGAGCGCTGGCTTCGAGGGAGTACGTCAGGTTGCTGTGGACGATGATTGGTCGGCACTGCGGTTCCGACGAACGGAATTCATTGCCACCATGACGCGCGAGAGCAAGCGTGCAATTTCCGACGCGGGCAAGGAGCGCACATCAAGAAGCCAGGGCTAAAGCCAACTTACGTGAGATTCTGGAGCATACCACGTCACTGTTGAGAGAGCTTGTTCCATGGGTTCGAGCACTGTTCGGCGGATGATTGGTGTGGAATCGTATGTTCCGTGGACAAGCCATTCGTGACCGATGAATTCCGTAGCGCGGATGGAAACGGGCAAGGCTATTGCCTGAGGGACGGAATGGGGAAGAAGGCGTTCCGGACGAATTCCCAGCAACTTGCCCTGATAGGGAAGAAGGTTCATGGGGGGGCTACCCGTAAACGTCGCTACGAAGGCATTGGCAGGGTGATCGTAGACCTGCGATGGCGTGCCGAGCTGTTGCAGGACCCCATTGTTGAGCACGGCCATACGATCGCTCATCGTCATGGCTTCCACTTGGTCGTGAGTGACGTAGACGGTGGTAACGCCAAGG
>JALOMA010000268.1 GCA_025455735.1 Candidatus Kapaibacterium sp. | reverse complement strand
CGTCGCCTGGAACACAGACCACAATTTCATCTCTGTGAAGAAGCACAAGCTGCCGCACCCAACATCCAAATGAGCCAAATTCTCTGTGATTCTTGCCGTGGATATCATTCGCTATGGCACCGCCGATTGTAACGTGGCGAGTACCTGGCACGACAGGAAAGAACCAACCATGCTGCAGGACTATTTCATATAAGTCACCAAGCTCAGCGCCTGCTTCGACGGTTAATATGCCCTTGTTGATGTCAAAGTCACGGATGCGTTGATGAAATCGCATGCACAATACATTTGCCGAGGCATCGAGAGCCACATCTCCGTAGGATCGGCCCAAGCCAAAGGCAATATGTGAATGGTGCCGCGGTATGTCCGATGGCGAATGAACGTTGATGACGTTTGAAACGCGCACGGTTGGAAATCTCCCCCATGATTCCGGCGTTGTCACGCTGCCACCACGATAATGGACGCAAGGAGCAATCCTACGGCCCAACTCCTAGGATTGGTTATCATGGTAACGATGGGGTCATCATCGACAGTTCCTCGCGATGCGCTCATCCACATCATGGAAACCCAATACATCAACACTGGCACGGCAAGCCATAGCAGCGTCGGCTGCCGATAGAGTTGGGCAACATCTGGACTGGTGATGTATAAAGCCAGAACAACTGGAGCTAATAAGCCTGTGGAAATTCCAAGAAGTCGAATTGTCTCCGCGTCATGAACTCGATATCCACGTCCGACAGATCCATGTTCATTGCGACGTGCAATATCTGACAGCTCCGTAAATCGCTTCACAAACGCAATACTGGTAAAGAGGAATAAGCCCATCATCATCAGCCAAGGCGAAACGGGCGTATTGGTAGACTCGCCACCGGCAAGGAGACGAATAATGTACATCGACGCAAGTACGAGAACGTCCACCAGGACGAGTCTTTTAAGAAAGACGGTGTATAGTGTTGATACCACGCCATAGACAAGCAACCAAATACGAAAATTCACAGGCAGGAGCTGTGCAATGGTCAATGATCCTGCAATAAGGATTGGGGCCATGCCCACAGCAAGCGTCTTCGACAATCGGCCCGAAGCAAGCGGACGGAGACGTTTTGCAGGATGGAGCTTATCGGAATTGATGTCTTGCAAGTCATTGATTACGTAGACTGCACTTGCCAAGAGCGAAAATGAGATTGCCGCCATGAACGCGTCCATCAACAGCTTTGATGAGGACCACTCATGCGCCAAGAAGAGGGGTAGGAGTACAAGTATATTCTTTACCCAATGATGGGGTCGTAACTGTCGAACGATTTCTCGAATCATGTGCGTTCACCGCTAGGACGTACTCCCAGAACATCGAGTATTTCTGGAAACAAAGGATCTCGTCGTTCGACGGTATCGATTGCTTTTTTGTCCTCTTCCGATAAAGCCCCGAGAGCGGCCTTCTCCACTATGTCCGCCATTGCCAACGTATCGGAAGCATGATTGTGGAATCGGGTGGACGCGTAGTCGACGGCAGATCCTGTACTGACCAGGAATGGCCAATCCGATGACTGTGCGAGGAGAAGCTGCTTCATCATCGCTTGCATTGGTCGCCATTGTTCAGCAGACACCGTTGCAGTACCACGCTTTTCGAACAGCATGCGGACACGGTATTCCAGTGAATACTCTTTTTCCCACATCCATTGCGTCGTTGGATGCATCCACACCTCGTGCGTCCCATTACGGCCCCAAGAAGACTCGGGTAATCCTATGACAGCCGTTGGTGCCATGGTTGCCACAGCCTCCTCGACCGTAGCAGTGGTGAGTTCTGGTGTAGAATCGATGCCACGAAGCACGTGCTCAAGAAACATCGGACCTTCAAACCACCAATGCCCGAACAATTCCGTATCGAAAGGCAAGCATATGACAGCTGAGCGACCCGTTTGTGCACGTCTGTGGTTGAGTGCAATCCGAAGAGCATCAACATAGTGTTGAGCATGTTCCAATGCTCGTTGTTCCGCCCACTCTGGAATGTACTCATGCTTCAGTGCCATATCGGCCTTCGCGTCCGTAACGCGCCAATACCGCAACGAGGATCGATAGAACTTCTTGTGGAAGTCCAGGTAGTCTGGGTGACCTGGATATCCGCTTTCTCCACTCCACACCTGCATGGCAATGGAGGTATTGCGAGCAAGAACAGGAACAGTAGCGTGCGTTTCCGAATTTCCAGCGAGGAACACATCAAACGTGGAGCGTTCGTCCAACATGTCCCGTGTCACGGTATCGGCTTGAGACGGCTGGAGTCGTACGCCGTCATTCCTGCGCATGGCAAGAGCATGAGCGCCACGGAAGGTGCCTTCATCAACAACAAACGCCGACAAATCGTGTGCTGCCAACACGTCTTCCACTCCCTTTCGTGATCGTGCTATGGCGTAAGGAGCCACTGGGAGGAGTGTGCGCCAAGGGTACCGCGGACGATAGGCGCATTCTGGGAGCCAAATACCCTTAGGTGCTTTCCCAAAATGCCGTTGATGGACAGCCTTGGCCAGTGACACTTGAAGATCTACAGAGGCATCTTCTGCCAGTAGGGGGAGATATCCATGGGTGGCACCACACGTCATCAGTGATATTGCTCCGTCGTCTTGCAGTTGTCGGAGTGCTCCGATAATCGATGCCCCACACCGCTGAAAGTCACTCATTCTGTCGGCATACCATACGGCCCAACGCTTCGCGGTAGCCCGCAGCTGAGCTGCAGCACCGTCTCGCTCAAACTGCTCGATATCCCCTTCCGCAAGAGCGATATGATTCGCGCAATAGGCTTCGAACAGCTTGGGGAACTCAGGGTCGGCTAACTGTTCCAGCAACACCGGAGAGATGTCCAACGTGATTCCGGGACGGATACCATCGTCGAGCAACCTCTGACATACCGAAATCAGCGGCAAATAGCATTCGGCAACGGCTTCACAAAGCCAATCGCTACCGTGTGGCCAAACACCGTGGCGAAGAACCCACGGAATATGCGTATGCAAGATGA
>JALOMA010000071.1 GCA_025455735.1 Candidatus Kapaibacterium sp. | reverse complement strand
TCCACCATTGAATTTGCCTAAGCCAGCATTGGCAAAGGACTTCTTTATTGAAGCGAACGTAGCACGTGATACAACGTATCAAAACGTGATCAATTCGCCTACAGAGAATCGCCTTCGTGGCAAACGTATACTCATTACGGGTACATCGGGTCGCCCACTACCTCAAACAGGTGACATCACAACTCCTTGTGACCAGCGCCCCTTCGTAGAATTGTTCTACGTGAAGTTCCGTGTTGTTGCAAACCCAGGTGCAAACCCAGTATCTGCGCGGACGCCGTTGATCATGACCAATGACACGCTCATGTACAATGACTTTGACATTGCGCGTGAGGCACCATTTCCAAACGATCCACCTCCAGGTCGTTATGCAGGTCTGGGCGGTATCGACAACTTCTTCATTGACGTAAACAATCAAGAGCAAAACCGCGACGTTCCACGGTATTCACGTCCTGGTATGCTCTGGGTTGAAGTAACCGACGAAGTACCAAAGCTCTCCTTCACAAACGTATCTGATCCACGTTTCCGTCTTGTAGACTCCGTACAGGGATCTAACGGCGCCACGTGGTTTGTGACCGATCCTATCACCATCGACTCAGGTGCAGCGTCACGCGATAACTATGAAGAAGGTGTTGGTCTAGGCACTCGTGACATCGATGTAATCAACGCTGTCGCTGGCACGCGTGCTACCGACATTGTTGTTCAATCTGACCAGCCTTGGCTTATCTTCAAGACGTTTACTCGTGGAGGCGGAGAAGGTGAAGTAAACCCCATTCCGACATTTGTCCGCGAAGGTTACATCCCAATCATCGATAAGGGTATCCTTGGCACGGTTCTCGGTGTGGATCCACAGGGTATCAACACTGTCCTTCGTAGGGATATCGCTTTCCGTATAGCGTGCAATCCACAACAGTTGCCACGTGAAGGTGCAAAAGGTGATCAAGAGCTTGCTGGAATTTACACGGGCTACATTACCTTCAAGTCACCTACGATTGACATCTCCCCAGTCCGCATTAAGGTAACGTTCATTTACTTCCGTCCTCCCTTCGAACCATCAGAGTTCCAAGAAGGATGGGAAGGCAACGTAAATTCAAATTCCCCGCGTCATGGTATTCAATTGGAAATTCGCAACTCGAACAATCCCATTGAACGTACGTATCTCGTCATGGGGGTCGGTGCCCGCGCAACAGATGGTGTTGACACATTGTTTGGTGAAACAACCTATCCAACACCACTGAACTCCTTCGGAGCCCGCTGGTATCCAATGGACACAAATGGTCGTGACCTTGTACCAAATGGACTTGGTGACTTGTGGTTCCGCACCATGCAAGGGCAACGAGCAGCTTCACGTGATATCCGTAACATCTATACGGACTCAACACTGATCTTCAAATGCCGCTTCAACGCTGGTAGTGCCTTGAACTACCCTGTTGTTGTGTCTTGGAATACAGATGACTTTACGCCAGGATCCGACCTCTTCATCCGTGACACTGTCAATGGTTCGCGTTTCAACGTGAACATGCGTGAGGCAACGAATCTCGGCGATGGTCGCTTCTCGTACACGATTCAGGATGCTGACATCAATGCGTTCATCATTGAATACACGCTTCCACGCATCACATCCTTCCCTGCCATCCGTAAGGGCTGGAACCTGTTGTCGCTGCCTGTCAATCCTTCGAATGCTCAATATCAATCGGTCTTCCCGAATGCTTTGAACGTTCCGATTGCATTTGTGCAGAATTCCTATCAGCAAGCTGAAGTACTGCGCCCAGGTCTTGGCTACTTTGTCAAGTTCCCAGAAGACGAAACGCGCATTATCTCTGGAGCCCGCTTGCGTCGCATTGACAATGAAGTCTTCCGTACACGTTTGCAAGAAGGTTGGAACACCATCGGTTCACTTTCTGCTCCAATCTCTACGGAAGCGGTTCTTGTTGACCCAGCTGGTACCGGCGGCGGCGTCCCAACAGTTGTTGGTGACATTTATAGCTACATTACGGATCGTGGATATCGTGCAGTATCATCCATCGAGCCAGGCCTTGGTTACTTCATGAAGGTGTCTGGCCAGTCAACGCTGCGCATGGAACTTCCTGCTCGTGGCCAGAAGACTGGTGTAGATTTCTCACAAGTACGTAACGCCGTTACCGGTGCGTCTACACGCATTGCTCTGGCTGACGCCGGATCGAAGTCTGCGGATCTTTACATCACGAATGGAACTCCTGTAGCCGCACGTGAAATCTTCGAACTTCCTCCAGTGCCACCTTCGAACTTGTTCGATGCCCGTTTCATCACCAACGCATATGTTGATGATGCGCAGGAGCCTGTGATTCGCATTCAAGGCGTTCAATTCCCAGTAACACTTACAGCGACGAATGCAGCACGTTCGTTTGATGTATTCAACGCAGCAACGGGACAACGTCTTGGTACAATCCTGGCTGGTCAAAAGTCCGATGTTGTTATCAATGATGCATCTGCTACCACTCTTCGTTTGGCTTCTGTTGACGCTCCTGCCTTCGCAGTATCCGTTACACCAAACATGGTAGCATCCGCAGCTACGGTAACGTATTCCACGGTCGAAACAGGCATGGTCAACATCAGCGTCTTCAACACTGTTGGTGAACACGTGGCCACGCTTGTGAACGGTACGATGGCTGCTGGCAGCTATGTCGCGAACTTTGAAGCTGCTGGCCTACCTGCTGGCCGCTACATTGTGAAGCTCTCCAATGGTGCAAACGTGACAACTGTTCCTGTAACAGTAGCACGCTAAGCCCAACGTTGACGATGAAAGGCAGCAGGAAACTGCTGCCTTTTTTTTTACCTATGGTGCACTATGATTTCACGATTCCTTATAGTCATTTGCCTTGCTATGACCTTCGGTACTACCATGACAGAGGCTCAGCAACAGGTACGATTCAGATTGACGATGGTAAACACCACACCTCTGGGCACAGCAACGAATGGCATATTCCTAGGGGTTGATACGGCTGCTACAATTGACTACGATAGAACCCTTGGTGAGGTAAGCATATTTCCTGCGCCTCCCCCTGGAGGTTTCCTCGTGTATTCGCAACCGCCAGTCCCCAATGACATCGTGTGGCTGCAGGATGCAGACTATCGTCCATATCGACGTGATGGACAACCTTGGGTTGATACGTTCATGGTTGGCGCAACATGGAATGGTGGAACACTTCGCATTTCATGGAGCACGCAGCAACCAGTCGAAATTGATTCTGCTTACATCATCAATTTTGGCGTACCATTCGAAAGTGCTGGTTTTAAGGCGAAATTGTGGTCGCAAGAGAATATCAGTACAAACAACCCCTCTTGGACCAAGTTCAACGTCATAGTCTGGTTTCGTCCGCCAACATCATCCGTCGATGACAAGCACCATCGATCCACACTTGTGGCACGGCCCCTTCCCTTTGAGGACGTAGTAACGTTTCAAGGAGAAGGAACAGATGTTGCTCTGTATTCCATGGATGGCAGAATGGTAGGCACGGCCCCTTGCCAGGACGGAGAGTGTGTGTTAATGACGGCCCATCTCACTGCCGGGCCCTATATTGCCGAGCTGCGCAAGGGAACGGAAATCGTACGGCGGTCAATGGTGATTCGCCGTTAAGGTGTACAGATCATGAGTGACGAACAGAACGACGGAAGTAGGCAACACAATCAACGCCGGCGCGGAGGACAACAGCGCCGGCGGCACTACGGCAATGATGATCGCTCCCGGCAGGGCGGGCGCTCGTATTCTAGTGACCGGCCACGAGAACGGCGTTCGTTGGACAGCATCAGTGTCGTCATCCCGTTGTTGAACGAAGAGGAATCCCTGCCGGAATTGGCTCAGCGTTTGGAGTACGTTCTGGAACGTGTAGCACCCAGAATGTGGGACGTTTTGTTCATCGATGATGGTTCATCTGACGCATCGTACAACGTTATTGCCGAACTGCACGCACGCAACCCACGATTCAAATGCATTCGATTTCGGCGCAACAACGGAAAGTCCGCTGCCTTAGGCGTAGCCTTCGCTGAAGTAGAGGGAGACATTGTCATCACGATGGATGCCGACCTTCAAGATGATCCGAAAGAAATACCGGCATTGCTTTCCAAACTAGACGAGGGCTACGATCTCGTTTCGGGATGGAAGCGCAAGCGATACGACCCATGGCACAAGACGATGCCATCCAAGTTGTTCAATGCCGTTACAAGTGCCATGAGCGGCATCAAGCTCCATGATTTCAACTGTGGTTTGAAAGCCTATCGAAAGGACGTTGTCAAAACCGTACAGGTGTACGGTGAGATGCATCGTTACATTCCAGCTCTTGCTCATTGGGAGGGATTTCGAGTAACGGAAATTCCTGTGCAGCACCACGCGCGTAAGTACGGTTACAGTAAGTTTGGCGCTAGCCGGTTCATGAAAGGCTTCCTGGACTTGCTTACGGTAATGTTTACCACGCGATACGTCAAACGCCCTTTGCACTTCTTTGGTGCGTTTGGTGCTTTGTTTGCGCTCATCGGCTTCATCACGGACGCATGGCTGGTCATCGAGTGGTCGATGGGGCTGACAAATATCTCGCAACGTCCACTGGCGCTTTTTGGTGTTGCCATGATCATCGTTGGTGTTCAGTTAATCAGCATTGGCCTCATTGGCGAGCTGATTGTCAAGAACAATCTTGAACGTCAGAATTACGCAATACGTGAACGACTTGGGTAACGGACAGGATGGAATACAGTCGTTTTGACTCCTGTTCACTCACTCCTTCTGAAAACATGATACGACCTCTCGTCCTTTCCTTGCTCTTGTGCACAACAGCCATAACGGCGATGGCACAAAGTTCTACCAATACACCGATACGATTCAGAGTCTCCGGTGGCTTGTCTACGTTGTGGATTACCAACGACAATCCAGCGGTCTCGCGTATTGTCGCCAATACCGAAGGCGAACTGGTGGCGCCAGACAATCCCGATGATACTCCAATAGGTGCCGCTTTCGATGGTCAACAAATTGGCTACGGCATTCGTGGTTATGCTGACTTGGACAAACAGAAGCGATTCCGCATCCCATTTGGACTGGACTACCACATGCTGCGTGGCACGCAGTCCGTGCGCTCGACTTCATTCACGATTCTTGCGCAGAATTCTCTCAACATCACCACAGCTCATCTTGGCTTCGAATATGCCTTCATGGAATTCCCGCTTGCCTTTGCTCGGGCCTATGTAGCCGCTGAGCTTCGCGGGGCATTCATTGGGCAAAGCGAGCTCCAAGTACGTTGGACGACAATTCTCCCCGACTCCATCTCGCGCCGCGAAGGCGTGTTGCCAGGAAAACCCTCAACGTTTCGTCTTGGGGGCATGGCACGCCTCGGCATCGAAGGGGAACTGTATTATCCCGTCTTTCTCAATACCAGCATCGGCTATGGAGTGCTGAACATGGTAGGACGCGATTCACGATCAACGGCCAGTGGAGGTCGTGGAGAATTGCTAACACCCGACAACAAGAATGAAGCCGCGGAAGGATATATCCATTACGTCAACTTCACGTTCATGATCCAGGTTCGACTATGAGTCAGCAGTGGAAGACCGACTGTCTGCACTTTGTTGGACACATACCCTGCAAGCCTCATAAACATCATGGTGTCCATTGTTCGGACTGCACATACTATCGTCACCGTGCAGGTAGAATATTGATCATCAAGTTGGGTGCCACTGGTGACGTTATTCGAACCACGCCGTTGTTGCGACACCTGATGGAAGCCTACCCAGAGCACGAGCTTTGGTGGATATCAAATACCGCAGAAGTGCTTCCAAGCGTTGTTCACCAGCGCATTCAGTGGAGCCTTGAGTCGGTTCTGACGCTGGAATCCACACCGTTTGACCTTGTCATCAATCTGGACAAGGACCCTCATGCCTGTGCACTGATGAGCCGCGTACACGCCACGGAACGCCGCGGATATACAATGGTTGACGGCGTGGTGACGCCCGTTGATGACCGTGCCGTGCCGAAGTTCCTTACTGGTCTGTTCGACGACGTCAACCAAGCAAATACCCTCTCCTATCCCGAAGAGATCTTCCATGTATGTGGGTTCCCATGGAACAGCCAGCGCTACCTTCTTGACGCTGCTGGTCCATCACCCATAACACTCCCTTCTCGGAAGGGGGCCGCGGTTATAGGGTTGAATACTGGATGCGGCGATCGCTGGCAGGCCCGCGAGTGGCCTCTCGAGCGGTGGAGGGAATTGATCGTTGACATGATGTCACGGGGCTACGTCCCCGTGCTGCTTGGTGGGCCTGCGGAACACGATCGGAACGTAGCGTTAGCAACTACAACGGGGGCAACCTACGGTGGCACGTTCCGTCATCGCCAGTTTTTTGGCATCGTTAATATGTGCGACGTCGTGGTCACGACCGTTACCATGACTCTCCATGCGGCATTGGGCCTAGAGAAGCGGGTTGTTGTCATGAACAACATTTTTAACCCGGCGGAGTTTGAGCTCTATGGTCAAGGCGAGCTCATTCAGCCTGAGAAACCGTGCACGTGCTTCTTCAAGGCCGAATGCACCAATCCCGAATATCAGTGCATGACGTCGATCAGCGTCGACGATATTGCCAATGCCGTCGAGCGGCAACTTGCCCTTGTTCGAGCACAGACCGCTTAATCGTAAAGAGTCTTCTCAAAGGAGTGCTCAGCTGGCTGACCAAAGATCGCCCGCCTAACAACACTCTTCATGAATCCCGTGCCGTAAGCACAGTGTTGCACGAGGGTCGCGGCAATGCTCCACAATCCGACTGCGAGGTTTTTCGACCGAACAGTGCCTTCCAAGGCAACCAAACCCAGATAGAGAGCTGGTGGCATCAAGGCGTAGAATCCATACGGAAGAAGAGCCGTGTACAAGAGGGCAACGAGAAGATAGACAGTAAACGCAGCTGGAAAGAAGTGCGTTAGCTTCAGCGTACCGGGGTGTAAGAAGGAGAGGTTTATACGGGCAATGCCGGAATTGTGAACTTGCTTGAAGAACTTCCACAAGTTCGTACGTCGCTTGTGGTAGACCCATGCATCCGGAATAAGGCCAGTTGAGAACCCTGCTTCTATGATGCGCATCGAAAAATCCACGTCTTCGCCAAACCGCATGCGACCAAAACCATCCGTTGCATGAAAAACCCTCTGGCTGATGCCCATGTTGAACGACCTAGGATGAAAGGTGCCCCCCGTGCGCACCGTCCCCCCGCGTATGCCGCCAGTCGTCAGAAGGGACGTCATGGCATGGCTAATAGCTTTCTGCGTAATGGAAAACGAGGGATGTTCACGGTCGGGGCCGCCGAAGGCATCCAGCCGGAGCCTTTCCACAGCAGTATCAATGGCTGCCAGATAACCAGGTGGTGCCATGCAGTCACTATCGAGAAAGACAAAATAATCGCCCACGGCACGCCGGCACCCATAGTTACGGGATAGGCCCGGCCCCGAGTTTGGCTTCGAATGATACCGGATGGTCAACCTATCGGTATATCGATCGCAGACATCCTTGCAGGGTACGGCCGAACCGTCTTCCACAATGACGACCTCGAAGTCCCGGTACGTCTGGGCCACAAGGCTTTCCAGCAGTTCCGCAACCTCATCCGGCCGATTATATACTGCCACGATAATGGAATATTTCATTGTGGACAAAGATACGGGCGCGAAAGCAGGTAGGGGCATGGATGGTATCTTTGTCGCGTGAATACTCTCTCTGGAATCGACCCTGTTGCTGCGATAGCATCCAGTGGTTTGCACCCTCGTGTTGTGCACAACTGGATTACGCAGTATCGCTTGGCTGAGCACACATTGATCCCTTGGCTGCGACGCGAAGGCGTTCTCACGGATGGTGCCTCCATAGCGGAGATCGGCTGTGCCGAAGGCGGCGTGTTAATGGCCTGTGCAGAAGTAACCCATGGATATGCGCTTGGAACGGATATTCAAGGCGAACTCCTGTCATTGTATTCTTCGGATATCGCACGTCGTGTTGGCCTTGACATCACCTTTACACAGCATGATGTGATTTACGAAGATGTTCCCGCCGAATGGGAACATCGCTTTGAAGTCGTCTTGTTGCGCGATGTCCTCGAACACCTTGACGACACCTTCGTGGCCTTGCGCAACATCCGCAGACTGCTCAAGCCGGGCGGCATCCTCCTGATCACCTTCCCCCCTTACACGTCGGCATTTGGTGGCCATCAACAGCTTCTGGAGACCGCGGCGGGTAAGCTCCCTTTTGTACACATGTTGCCCCGGCCGATGTTCGAACAGATCATCCGCGGATCATCGTCCATCAACACGGACGAAGTGCGCCGACTTGCCTCCATCCGCCTGAGCGCTGAACGGGTTCGCAAGGCAGCACGTCGCGAAGACTATGAGCTTGTCGACGAGCGGTATTTCATGTTGCGCCCTGTCTTCAAGTGGAAGTACAAGGAGTGGATTCCAACCTTGGACGTCACATCGATCAAACATCTGCCGGGCATCCAGCAGCTGGCAATGGAGGCTGCATTCCTGCTCCGGCGTCCCCTATGAAGACCGTTCTTGTTGTTGCCTATCATTTTCCTCCGGGCGGCGGTCCAGGCGTCCAACGGGTTCTCAAGCACGTCACCTATCTGAAGGCGGCTGGCTGGCGCCCAATTGTGTTGACGGTACTGGACGGGGACTTTCCTGCCCGAGACGAATCCCTTGTGGCACGCATTCCGGTGGACGTGCCGGTGATCCGTGTGCCCATCCTGGAGCCCTACAACCTCTACCGAATGGTCCTTGGCCGGAAGGGGGCCGCGATTGACGTCAACGTCAACAAGACTGGATCCCAGCGTCGCGGCTGGAAGGAGTCCCTGGCGGAATTCATCCGTGCGACATTCTTCATCCCCGATGCACGCATCGGATGGCTACTGACGGCCATTGCTGCTGGCATGAAGGCCATCAAGGACTACAACGTCGACGCCATCTACAGTTCGTCCCCACCCTATACGTGTGCACTGATTGCGCGTGCCCTGAAGCGGCGCAGTGGGTTGCCGTGGGTGGCTGGCTTTCGGGATCCATGGACGGGATTTCTCACCACGCCTGACAGATGGTGGCTTCCAGCCGCCGTAGATAGGGCCCTGGAGCGTTCGGTGTTCAAAACGGCCGACGCCGTGGAATGTGCATGGCAGGGCATCATCGACGATGCATTGGCGAAGGTTCCATCGTTGGACCGAAGCAAGTTCCATCATGTGCCCAACGGATATGACTCATCGGACTTCCCTACGGTGGAGGCCGAAGAACACGATCACCTCGTGATCACGTATACGGGATCCATGTATGGGAGGCGTAATCCACGGACGTTCCTGGCGGCCCTGGAGTCGTTGCTGGCGGCAGGGCGCCTGGGCGTGGAAGACGTGGAGATACGCCTTGTAGGGCGCTTTGGCGACGACGTGCTGGAGATCGTCAAGGCATCGGCTTTTGCGCCATCGGTGCGGCTGATCGGCTACGTACCCCACCGCGAAAGCATAGGGTGGCTGCTTCGCAGCGACGTCTTGTTGCTCATCGTGGACGAGGCACCAGAGAGCGCCGAGATTGTTCCTGGCAAGGTGTACGAATATCTGGGCACCAAACGAGCCGTACTTGCCCTTGCCCCAACGGGTAGCGCCATAGAGCGTCTGATACAGGAAACGCAGGGGGGCATCAGTGTTCCCCAAGATGATGTGGAAGGCATTGCACAGGCCATAGGCCTGTTTGCCGACCGCAAGAAGGCCGCGGAGCCGTTGGCACGGCCCCTTTCAGGAAGTATCGAGAAGTATGAACGAAAACATGCCGCAGAACAATTGGCACTGATATTGACTGGAGTAACGTCATGAAAAAATTCCTGGCTATTGTTCTGTCGCTGGTAGCTGCGTGGATAGCGATGGAGGTATTCTGGTGGATCATCAGCAATGCCTTCAGCTTGATGTTCAGTCTGGCAAAAGTTGCCGTGCTGGCCCTGATAGCCGTACCGATCTACATTCTGATTTCACGGAGGCTACGATGACGCAGCGCAGCAGGATTGTTCTAGCTCTTGTCGTTTGTACATGGTTGCAATCGGTGAGTGCGTATGCGCAGGCTTACAATCCTGTAGCCGTGGACGTGACGAGGGCGCTGGTCAAGGACCTGTTCCAGAGTAATGCCGTACCCTACATCCAACCGATGGTAACATCCATCAATGCCACATCGAATGCACGATTCTTCAACCAGGCCTATGTGCCAACCAAGGTGGACAAGCCATATTTCCGTGTAGGCATCCACGGTATGATGGGAATTGTTCGCGACGATCAAAAATCCTTTGTGCCATCGCTTGATTTGGGAGCGCCATCCACGAATCTGCTTACGGACGTTGCCCGCTATGGAACGATCGACATTGTAAACCGTCGGTTCGTCATCAATGGTCGGTACGAAGACACGCTTGGCCTTACCAACCTCCTACTGCGGGAAACGTTGATTGAAGCACAGCGGCAAGGCAGGTTTCCGTTGCCCGGGCGAGCAGCGACATTATTCGGAAATATTCCCGACGTCCGTGTGTATTTGCCAACAACGGACACGCTTCTGGCAGTATTACGGCGGCGATCGGACTATCAGGCAATCCTATCGATTGCTGGCCCTGGGCTTGATTCTTCGCTGACATCGCTCATCGACTCCCTTTCCTTGCCGAATTATCTCACGTTGCCGCCTGGATCGAACATGAGCACCTTGATGGCTGCCGTTCCCCAGTTGGAAATTGGCTCCTGGATGGGCACCGAGCTCTTATTGCGATTTGTTCCGCCAGTACAGTTCGACGAAAATGTCGGAAAATTCTCGTTCTACGGCATCGGCATCAAACACAGCATTTCGCAATATCTTCCCGACACAACGTTGCATCTTGCCGTGCAAGGAGTCTTTCAAAAAACATCCTTGACCAATTCCGTGGGTGTTACCAGCTCCGAGCTATCGGCCGACGCCGATATGTGGAGTGTGAATATTCACGCCAGCAAAAAGTTGTTCGGATTTCTTGACATCTTTACAGGTCTTGCATACGAGCGCATCGACGTTGTGTCAACATATACATACGTCCTCCCGCAGGAGGTACAGATATCGTTGGGGTTACTGCCGAACCAACCGGCGCCGGGAGTACCGTCCGTACCAACGCCGGAGCAGCCTGGTGATACACGTCCGCAGACGAGTATCGTCAATGCGGGAAACAGCAACGTCAAATGGGTG
>JALOMA010000070.1 GCA_025455735.1 Candidatus Kapaibacterium sp. | reverse complement strand
GTGATGGTCACGAGAGCTATATCATAGCAGAAATTGGTATTAACCACAATGGTTCGGTTGATATAGCAAAGAAAATGATTCTTGGCGCAGTTGTCGCAGGAGCAAACTGCGTCAAGTTTCAAAAGCGAACCCCTGAAATCTGTGTGCCCAAGGACCAGTGGCTCATTGAGCGCGATACGCCATGGGGCCGAATGACGTATATCGACTATCGGCATCGCGTCGAGTTTACAGCAGACCAGTATGGCGAGTTATCCGCTTTTTGCGCAATGCACGAAATCGACTGGACGGTATCATGCTGGGATGAACAGGCTGTGCATTTCATGGAAGAGCACTTTGATGTTCCATTCTACAAGGCTGCTTCGGCAAGTCTGACGGACCATTCCCTTCTCCAAACAATGCAGGCTACTGGTAAGCCCTTGATGATCTCTACAGGTATGTCTACCATGGCCGAAATAGAATCAGCAGTCGAATCACTGGACCAGCACAACCTCCTGATTGCCCATGCTACGTCCAGCTATCCCGCACCGTTGTCGGAGTTGAACTTACGGATGATTGAAACCTTGCGTGCAATGTATCCTGGTATTCCAATCGGCTATTCTGGACACGAAACGGGCCTGGCCACAACGTATGCTGCAGTTGCTCTTGGAGCTTCGTTTGTCGAACGACATATAACTCTTGACAGAGCGATGTGGGGGACTGATCAAGCTGCATCTGTCGAATTGGGCGGGCTGGCGCGTCTCGTACGCGATGTGCGCGATATCGAAAGTGCCCTCGGTGATGGTGTCAAGCGTGTGTACGATAGCGAAATCGGCCCTCGTACCAAACTTCGTCGCGTGGCCTCCCTTGTGTAACCAAGGCCCCCTTCAGGATAAAAAGCCCACGTACGGAACGCACTGCAATGATTGAAGATGTTGTGCGGCAGATTGCCGAATACCCATTGCAATGGATGACGACGAGCATCACGGTACTGGCAGCCGTGGTGCTCATCATCCTTGAACGATGGATGCCCTATACAAAAGGGCAGAAACTGTTTCGTCCCGGTTTTCTGAATGACTTCGTCCTATACACACTCGTACAAAGCTATGTGTTGGGACTCGTCATTTTTGGAATATTGGACTACGTTGACAACCACACGGATATCGAACGTATCCTTAGCGTTCGGTTATGGCCAGTTTGGCTGCAAGTAGTGTTATTCTTGGTAACCCACGACTTTTATATTTACTGGTTCCATCGGTTTCAACATCGCAATAAATGGTTTTGGCGAACGCACGAGGCCCATCACAGCACAAGTGATGTGGATTGGCTAAGTGGGTCGCGTTCACATTCACTCGAAATTCTCATAAATCAAACGATTGAATTTGCACCAATTATCCTTCTTGCCTCGCCAGAGGTAGCAATAGTGAAAGGATGCATTGATGCCGTTTGGGGGATGTACATTCACAGTAACGTTGATATACGTTCGGGGAAGCTACAGTACATTATCAATGGTCCGGAGATGCATCGATGGCATCATGCCGTGGACGACCAAGCACACAACAAAAATTTCTCCACCAAGCTTGCCATCTGGGACTGGATGTTCGGAACGGCATATCTTCCCCAACAGCAAAAGCCCTCGGGTTTTGGTCTTGGGCCGGACTTCCCGACCTCGTACCTGAAGCAGCATACTTATGCATTCCGACCATTCGACGACTGAAGGGGGCCGTGGCACCATGACGAAGGAACACATCGTCGAGACGGAAGACGTGCGGCCATTGCATTTGGATCACCCAACGGATATCGACACACTCATCCTGTCGGATATCCACCTAGGATCCGAGGTGTCTCGAGCAGAGCAAGCTGCTCAGTTGCTGCGGAGTTATTCGTTTCGCAGGCTGATCCTGAATGGAGATGTTTTCGACGATTTGAATTTCAAACGGCTCGACAGACGTGACTGGCGATTTCTGTCGACGATTCGCAAACTCTCGGCACCAAAGAAGGATCTGGAGGTGGTTTGGGTAGTAGGGAATCATGATGGTGGTGTTGCCGACATCTTGAGTCACTTGTTGGGCGTTCCCGTCCATGAAGAGTATGCGTGGACCCATGCTGGCCGTGTATTCTTGGCCATTCACGGACATCAGTTCGACAAGTGGATAACGGAACATCACGTTGTCACGGCTGTCGCGACGAAGGTATACAGCGGTATACAACGCATTGATCGGCAACGGCGAGTCAGCCGATGGGTGAAACGGACAAGCAAGAAGTTCCTCCGATTGGGTGACAAGATCGGTGCTGACGCTGTTTTATACGGCAAGGAGCGCTATGGTGCAGATGTTGTTTGCTGCGGGCATACGCATCAAGCCCTCGTCAAGACCATTGAAGGCGTACTGTATGTAAACAGCGGTGCCTGGACGGACGTCCCTTCCACGTATGTAACGATTGACCACGCTGGCGGCGTCAATCTTCGAGAATGCCACTAGAGGAGCGTCGAACCGTGCCTGTGGTACACCGCAAGAAGAAAGAGACCATTTCAGCGTTGGAGGTTCGTTTCTGTCGATCTTGGTATACGGAATCGTTACTTGCGTTGTACAAAGGCTGCCACCTGTCCCTCGGAAGACGGCCACAGGGGTGGAACCCCTAGTGTGGTTGAACAATGCGGTAGAACAATGCGGTAGAACAATCATCACACGATTCCTTGGTACGACACGTCATCGGGCTCCGTGCTACGTACCACTTCAACAACGGCAGTTTTACTCTTATGTCTCCAGATAGCCATTGCACTGACTGGAGGGACTAGCATTATTCAGACTGAAATTCAGGTTTCAGCTGACGTGGAAGAGACGTTGTTGACTTCGGTAGTAGACGTGCTCGAACGATCGTTTGACACTGAAAGCGATAGTGATCCAGCGAATGATGATGACGAGGACGCTCCCTCGTCGGGTAGCAACCTGGTATACGACCGAGTAGCTAACCTTCTGCCGTATCAACCACAGGTAGCCAGAACAACCACCAGATTGGCAGTAGGCTTTCCCCTTCCCGAATCTGCAATCTTGGAAACCGAAGGGAAGCCGCCCAAAGCCTGATGGGAAGGGATACGTTTTTCCAATCTCATCAGGACAATACTCATGAATATCATCATTGCCACCGCATGCCTTGCGGTGTTTGCGCAGCTATGCGCGTTTGGGCAGGTATCGGACACGACGACAACAGCATCGGAGCGAGACTCCATCTACATTGCCGAGATCGAAGATCTCCGAGAGCCTGACAAGGTCCTTCATGCCGAGCCACTCTTTATTGACCTCATCCGCGACTTGGGTGCCCGAAAGGGTGAGGCGGAGTGGAATGCTGCCTTTGAGCTTACGGACATGCTGGCTTTTGACCGTTACAGTGCACTTGTTGAATACGAGTGGGCACCCATCAATCGGTTAGGGCTGGAAGTGGAGCTTCCGGTAACGATGTATTCGGGCCCTCGCATCGCGGGTTCGTCGCAACTCAAGCCACCGTCAAGGATCGAAGCCTTAAAGATGGCGGCGCAGTGGACCTTTCTTGTGTCGCAGGAAACAGCATCGTCGTTGGCGCTTGGTTACATTCATGAGTTCGAGTTCGTCGATCTTGAACGTATCTCCATGCGCGCCATACTGAAGGGGAATCTGTTCAATCCGTTTCTTGTGGCGGCAAAGCGATGGGGCGACAACATTCACTCGCTTATCTATACTGGACCTCGCATTGAGGTGCCCTTCGGCGGCCCAACCGAGGTGCAGTATCACATCAATACGAGCTTGCACTATATGATTACCGGCACGCGCAACTTTATTGGGTTGGAAACAAACAAGGCCATTGCAAATGGTTCCTTTGCAATGACCTTGAGGCCACAGATGCGTCTTGGGGTAGCCCACAATCTCCTTGTCGGCATTGGTGTGGGCATTCCTGTGTCACGCGAGCGTGAACGGTTTGGAATGTTCATGCGGCTCATATGGGAGCCGCACGGAACCTAGCTAAGTACGTTCTGACACGTCTTATGCCCTTGTGCACCACAACAGTATTTAAACTTCTTGGCGGGGTCGAGCGGACATGCGTCGTTCGGCCCCAGCTTAGTGCCTTCCGTCCGCACAGTCGTTGACGCTTTCTGTTCAGGGGCCGGGGCTTCACCAGTGGGCGTTCCTGAGTACACGCTTGCGGTTGGGTGCGAGAACGTCAGTGCTCGGGACGCGGAAATCGACGTTGATACCTTTGGTGAAGGCAAGGGGGCGGCCGTGGGTGCTGCCGCCACGCGTTGGCGTTCCTGTGGTTGCTCGGCCACACGAGGGAAGAGCTTGAATGCCGTATGGGTAGTTTGTTTGTTGATATCGGCTACCAGGCCAACAAACATTTTGTATGCCTCTTGCTTGTACTCCAGCAGAGGGTCCTTTTGACCATAGGAACGTAGGTAAATACCTTCCTTCAAGTCGTCCATTCCGCGAAGGTGTTCACGCCACAGATCATCGATGGACTCTAGTGCGGCATAGCGCTCAATTGCTATCATCATTTCATGGCCCAGGCGCTCTTCTTTCCGATCGTAGAACTCGGACGCGGCCGCAAGAATCTTCTCGATAACGTCTTCGCGGGACGCTGCCTTGAACGCTGCGTCATCTGCAATGTCTGGTTCACAAAGGAGCGTAGAGCGGCACTGGATCTTGAGCAGTTCTACGTCGCCTCCGTCATGATATTCGTCATACCATGTACCAGCGAGCTCCATCACGTATTCGTAGAGGTCAGCCTTCAGGCGATCCCCCATCAACGCATGGCGACGACGGTCGTATACCACTTCGCGTTGCTGGTTCATCACGTTGTCGTATTCCAACAAGCGTTTCCGGATGGAGAAGTTATTCGCCTCTACTTTTTTCTGGGCGTTGGTTACGGACTTGGTGACCATCGAGTGCTGAATTGGTTCACCATCAGGAACCTTCATGGTCTGCATGATGGCCGCAATCCGTTCTCCACCGAAGAGGCGCATTAGATCGTCTTCCAACGAAATGAAAAACTGCGAGGAACCAGGATCGCCTTGGCGACCAGCTCGACCCCGCAACTGGCGGTCGATCCGGCGGGACTCGTGGCGCTCCGTACCGATGATGGCAAGCCCACCATTGGCCTTCACTTCGGGGTCCAGTTTGATGTCCGTTCCACGTCCTGCCATGTTCGTAGCAATCGTGACGGCTCCTTTGCGACCAGCCTGGGCAACAATTTCGGCTTCCCGTTGATGCTGTTTCGCGTTCAGGACATTGTGAACAATCGATGCTCGTTTGAACATCTTGCTCAGAATTTCCGAGACTTCCACGCTGGTAGTACCCACGAGGACGGCGCGTCCTTCTTCAAGGTGAGCCTTGACCGCCAGCGTTACCGCATTGTACTTGTCAAGTTTGGTTCGATAGATAAGGTCATCCAAATCCTTGCGCTGGATGGGGCGATTCGTCGGGATCACGACGACGTCGAGTTTGTAAATCTCATAGAACTCAGCGGATTCCGTTTCCGCTGTACCCGTCATTCCGGCGAGCTTGTGGTAAAGTCGGAAGTAGTTCTGCAGCGTAATTGTCGCAAACGTCTGTGTGTCTTCCTCAACATGAACGCCTTCTTTCGCTTCAATTGCCTGATGGAGACCATCGGAGTAACGACGACCCTCCAGAATACGACCTGTGAACTCATCGACGATTTTCACTTTGCCGTCCTGGACGACGTATTCGTCATCTCGGACGTAGAGTGTGTAGGCTCGGAGGAGTTGGTTGATGACGTGAATACGGTCACTGCGGTCGGCATAGATCAACATCAATTGATCCTTGCGTAGCTGCAGTTCGTTATCACTCAGGCTGGTATCGCCGACCAGGGCGCTCATTTCAGTGGCGATGTCGGGAATGATGAACATGTCTGGATCGGTGCCATCCGACGCCAACAATTCGCGCCCTTTCTCGGAAATGTCGATCTGATGGTTCTTTTCGTCAACGGAGAAGTACAGCTCATCATCGATGAGGTGCATACGCTGACCTTGTTCCTTCAGGTGATCCAGTTCCGTGTCCCGTAAGAGCTTCAGTGCAGAGGGATCTTGGAGGAGTTTCGCCAAACGGTTGTGCTTGGGCATGCCGCGATGGGCCATGAGGAGGTTGACGCCGGCTTTGGTCCGGTCTTCCTTCACTTCAGACTTCAAGAGGCGTTCTGCGTCGGCCACGAGGGTATTAATCAGCCGCGACTGAACGTCGACCATACGCCGTACGCGTGGATTCAAATCGTTGAAGGCTTGGTCATTGGATGCGGACTGAACGGGGCCGGAAATAATCAGTGGTGTTCTGGCTTCATCGATCAACACGGAGTCTACTTCGTCGACAACGGCAAACCAATGTGGTCGTTGCACCATGTGATCGGCTTGCGTTACCATGTTGTCGCGCAAGTAGTCGAATCCGAACTCGTTGTTGGTTCCGTAGGTGATGTCCTTGGCGTACTCCACTTGGCGTTGGTGCGGCTGGAGGTTTGACTGGATACAGCCCGTGCTTACTCCGAGCATATCGAAAATTGGCTGCATCCACTCGCGGTCCCGTCGGGCGAGGTAGTCATTCACCGTTACCAAGTGAACGCCACGACCACTCAACGCATTGAGATAGAGCGGAAGCGTAGCAACGAGAGTCTTCCCTTCACCGGTAGCCATTTCCGAGATCTTGCCCTGATGGAGGACGATGCCACCGATCAGCTGAACGTCATAGGGAATCATGTCCCAACGTGTTGGCGACCCTGCGACGAGATACTCGTGACCGACTAAACGTCGGCAGGCTTCCTTGACCGTAGCGAATGCTTCGGGGAGAAGCTCATCCAGTGTTGCCTGTATTGTCTCGAACTGCTCGCGATCCAACTGTGACAACCGTGCATAGGCATTGGCACGGTCGGCATGCGTCATCTCATCATCGGTCTGTAGTTGCTCGCGGATGCTTGCAACCTCGGCCAAGAGGTCTTGCACGGAATCCTGTACCCGAGCACGAAACATATCCGTGCGAGCACGAAGGTCTTCATCGGACAGGCTGCTCAGCGTTTCGTAGATGCCATTGATGGTATCGACTAGTGGACGGATCTCTTTGACGTCCTTGTCGTGTTTGGAACCGAAAATCGACTTCAGCAGGTTGTTGAGCATCGTCGTGAACCGTCATGTGAAACAACGCCGTCGACGTTCACGCCGTGCTGATAGTCTATGACAACCAGACGACGAGTACGCCTCGGCATAAGGGGCCAAAAATACCTAATTTCGGTCATGTCCGGAGACACCATACCTTGGAGACAGAATGAATCCCTTACGTGATGATCTATACGTCTACAGTCCGGAGTCCCTCTTGGCTCAGGCTGCTGAGGCCGAAGAGCATTTGGGATACAGGATTCTGACCTTTTACATTGATGGCGACGGTATTCCAGCAAAGCAGCCTACGCCACATAAAGGGACGTTTTTCTATTCGCCCAGCGGGGGGACTTTGCGCGACGAGCACATGAATATTGTTGTTTACAGTGCCAAGTTTGACCTCTACAAGGGGTTGGGAAAGGCTTGACCACGACATGATCTACCTTGACAACTCGGCAACAACACGTATCGACGATCATGTGTTGGAAGCCATGCTTCCTTGGCTAAGGGATGGTTACGGCAACGCATCGTCGCAGTATGCATTGGGTAGGGCGGCCCGCGTTGCTATTGAAGACGCTCGAAATACGATTGCAGACGTCCTAGGCGTTCATCCTGCGGAGGTGATCTTCACAAGTGGCGGAACGGAGTCGAACAATGCCATCCTACACAGTGCGGTTGGACCCTCACAGTTGGCCCATGCGATTGTTCATGGAGTTACGGAGCACCACGCCATACTTCATCCAGCGGAGTCCTTGGAGGCCAAGGGAGTGGAACGGAAGGTCATTCCCGTTACCAGCACTGGTGCCATCGACGTTGCAGCGCTTGCTGTTGCCAACGCCCCTTTCACCTTGGTAAGTGTGATGACGGCGAATAATGAAACTGGAGTCGTCAATGATATGCGGGCTATACGAGATGCGGTTCCAGACGCGCTACTGCACAGTGACGCCGTGCAGGCCTTTGGAAAGATTGCCTTTCGACCTGGAGATCTTGGGCTTGACTTCGCGACGATTTCGGCGCATAAGATACATGGTCCCAAGGGTATTGGTGCAATGTTTATCCGAAAGGGTATCGACTTTAAGGCACACCAGACTGGGGGAGCACAAGAGCGTAACCGACGGTCCGGTACCGAGCCCGTTGCGCTCATCGTTGGATTTGCAGAAGCTGCAAGACGCGCTTGGAACGACATGGACTCCCGAGCACGTCACATGCGAATGCTTCAGGGTGTTGCCATTCGAGAAATCCAGGCATCGATTCCAAACGTACGTTTCAATACGACATCGGAAACGTCATTGCCCCACATCGTCAACGTTTCGTTCCAGGATGCTGCCATGTTGGACGGCGAGGCAATTCTACAGCTCCTTGACCTGGAAGGCGTTGCAGCGTCCAATGGTTCTGCTTGCGTGAGCGGAAGTATGCAGCCCTCCCACGTATTGAGTGCGATGGGACTATCGCGTGCCGAGGCATCGGCGGCCGTGCGTTTTAGCGTTTCGTATCACACGACAGAACAAGAAGTTGTTCACGCTGTTGCAATACTTGCCGACATCATCCGTAAATTGCGTGTGTAAACACACATCTATTCCATTGGAGAGTTTTCATGAAGGTTCCATCACTAGCAAGCCTCGTGCTTGCAGGTTTGACATCGGCAAGCATTGCGTTTGCTGGCACGGGTTTTTCGGGTGCTCAGGGCGGTTCCAAGTCTTACAAGCTGAACAACTCCGTCGGTAAGAACGCAATCACATTTTTGTCAAAGGCCCCAGCGGAGGATATCAATGGCACGGCAGACGGAGTGAGTGGTACGTTTGCCCTGGACGCAGCCAACCTGGAAGCGACCAAAGGAAAGATCGAAGTGGCCGTCAAGACAATGAAGACCGCGAACTCCAAGCGTGATGAACACATGTACTCCGAGGTATGGCTAGATGAAGCCAATCATCCAAAGATTACGTTTGACATTCAGTCGTTAAAGGATGTTAAGGTTACGAACGATGGAGGGCGCAACGTTGCCACAGCTACTGCTGTTGGAACGTTCAGCCTGCATGGTGTAACAAAGCAGATCACCGCACCAGTAATGATTACGTTCATCCCAGAGAGTGCTGAGACGAAGAAACGGGCATCGGGAAATTTGGTGCAAGTGAAGACCAACTTCACGGTGCCGTTGAAAGACTACAACGTGAAGGGCAAAGAAGGTGTCGTTGGCAAGTCGGTTGGAGAGACGATCTCCGTTCAAGCCGAGCTGTTCGCGAACTCCTGATTGTTATAAAAACCCATCGAGAAAGGCCGTCCCACAAGGGCGGCCTTTGTTGTTGTAGGAAAAAAGTCCGTAATATGGGGAGCATGCACGGTATGGGGGCTCTGGACACGCCCTTACCATTTTTTTTGGAGTTGGAGAGATATGAAACGTTTGCTTCCATGCTTGGCCGTGGTGGCCGTGCTGTTGTTCATGGCATCAGGAGTAGCACTTGCCAATAGGGGAGGGGTCGCAGGGATGACTCTTCAAGGGTGTGGTAACTGTCATGGAGGGCAGTCGCAGAATACGACTGTGTCCGTCGACGGTCCACGGTCCGTGCGCGCAGGAACTACGGTGGACTTCACAGCCATTGTAGCCCATCCCAATCTTCAGAACGCAGGTTTTAACCTAGGTATAGCCGGGCCGGCAGGTGCAGCGGGCCAGCTCGTGGCAGGTGATGGTTCACGATTGAATCAGAATCAACTCACGCATAACAACGGGCCGAAGGCCTTTGTAGGAGGCCAAGCTACGTTCCCCTTTCAATGGACCGCACCCGCGGCGCACGGTGTTTATCAGATGTCGATGGCTGGTAATGCCGTCAATGACGACCGGAACGATTCGGACCTGGACGACTGGGCCGTTACGGGCAATATTGTCCTGACCGTTCGTGGAGCCACACTCACGGCACCGGCTGCCAATGCGACGTTTTGTCGAGGGGACAACGTTAACCTCACATGGACTCAAACTGGTTACCAGAACTTCCGAATTGAAGTGAGTTCAAACAATGGTCAAACGTGGACGCAGGTGTCAGCGAGTGTTCCCGCAGGTTCGAATGGATTTACTTGGACCGTTCCGAATGATGCCGTGGGCTCGGCCACCTATGTTTTCCGCCTTACGGATGTGCAGACGAACGAAGTTGCAGGACAGAGTGCCGTTTTTAATGTGAGTGCGGGCCCGCAGTTTCTTCGTCAGCCTCGCGATACGTCTGTTTGCCTGAGTCGTCCGTTGGAGCTTACAGTAACCATAGAGGGTGCTGGTGCTCAATATCGTTGGCAGAAGAATGGGCAGGAAATCCCGGGTGGTACCCAGCCTGTCTTCCGCATTAATTCCGTAAGGGAATCAGATGCCGGGGTGTACTCATGTGTTGTTTTCGGTTGTGGGACTGCCACGTCCAATGCCGCTACAGTGACCATTGCCGTTCCGCCGCGGGTAACATTGAATCCATTGCCCAGGACTGTTTGCGTTGGAGATACGCTGTCACTGCAAGCTGGAGGTGCGGGCGATGGTTTGCGATATCAATGGTTCCTTGATGGAGCACCAATCAACGGTGCAACGGGAGCGCGCTATGCGATTCAGAGTGCGCAACTGACGACTAACGGTGCGTACTTCTGCCAGATATCGGGCACGTGTAGTCCAGCGGCGGTAACCGACACGGTGCGTGTGACGGTTTCGGAAGCGCCGACAATTTTCTCCCAATCGCCTTCTACTACTGTTACAGCTGGTGAACGTCTGCGCCTAAACGTTCGCGTACTCACACCTGGAGTTACCTATCAGTGGCGAAAGAACGCCACGGATATCTCCGGAAGTACAGCAGACTCCCTCATTATTCCTACTACGGTGTTGGCCGACAGTGGCGTGTATACGTGCGTTGTCTCCAATACCTGTGGTACCATTACTTCCGCCGCGATGCGTGTGCAGATTCGCCCTGGCTCCGGACCAGCGCAGCTTCAGCTCTCATCCGAACGCCAGACGGTAGACCAATTTGCCGTCTGTGAGACTCCAACCATTGACTTAGAAGAGTTCATACAGAATGTCGGCGGTTCTAATCTCACAATAACAAGTATTTCTGTGGAACCGGCCGAAAACGTCACGATTATTGAGCCTCGTCTTCCCGCCACTATTGAACCAGGGAAGTCCATCAAATTACGTGCTTCATTAAAGGCTCAACAGACAGGC
>JALOMA010000069.1 GCA_025455735.1 Candidatus Kapaibacterium sp. | reverse complement strand
TGCTCGTGGCTTTGCTGTCTACGGTACTACATTCAGCTCGGACTTCCCATGCTTGGCCATGACGAACCAATGCCAGGTTACTGGCGGCGGCGATGTAGCCGTCGCAATGTTCAACGAGAACTCATTCACTGTGTCGACCATCATTGGGTCGAACACGCGCGATACCCTGGCCGGTTTAACATTCGGTCCCGCTGGGGACATGATTGCAACCCTACTGACGCCAATCCCTACCACTCCCTTTCCGGGCATGTGGACAAGCCCCAGCATGTGCCATGCGGTCTCCATTGCCCTCGGTGATGTTTCCCTACCCGAACGATCGACTCCCCAGATCATATGCCGCACTGACAATGCAGTCGTCTCGTGGACGGCGACCGACATGCTTCCGTCGGACCGCTACACCGTGCAGGTCTGTTCAACTACCGAGCCATGGCGATCCATTGCTCACAACCTTCAACGAAGTCCATTCTCGATCCCAACAACGGCACTACCCACGGGCACCTACGGTGTTCGCATCCTATCGAACCGAGGCCATTTGGACGAGGTAGGAAACGCCTTCGTTATCGCCAATCAGCGGCAGATTGGCATCGCCGTGACCACCGACACGGTCTGTACTAGTCAGCCATTCACAATCGCCTTGGACGACAACCGAGCCTATGCGGATCCCATCGTGATTTCCATTAATGACACTGTTACGATTGCCGAAACCGAGCTGGCATCCGTGTTTCGAACATTGGCACCTGGCCCTGCCATCGTCACGGCAACGACAATTCGAGGTTGCGACCAGACTCAGATTTGGGCACGTGACACGTTTTTCGTGATGGAGCGTCCACTCATTGTTCGCCACCCTGTTTCCGTTACGGCCTCCATCGATGACGTCATTGTCCTTCACGTGGAGTCCAACGGTGTCAACGATTCCTATCAATGGCAAAAGAACGGAGCGGACATCCCCGGAGCACGGTCACCAGAACTTGCTCTGGGCAGTGCCTCGGCAGAGGTGGAGGGATTGTATACCTGCACGATTACCAACCAGTGCGGTTCAACCACCAGCGATCCTGCCGAGGTGCGCCTTTCCTCCGTCTCCGTGTCTTCCGACGTGGACCATGCGCTGGTATTCGTGCATGGCGACCATCTTGTGGCAGGGCCCCTTTCAGAAGGAATGCCGGTCATTGTTGACGGTTGGGATATGTCGGGGCGCGTCATTATATCATCTACTGAGATAACGCTGCCGTGGCTGTTGCCTCCTATGCCCCGGGGCATCTACGTCCTTCGTACGCGTACACCACGTACCGTGCACCTCTTTCGCCTGATGCGGTAGACGCACATTGTGCGCACCGCTGATTAAACCAGCTCGCAGTGTGCCTTTCCAAGGGCGATGTAGATATTGGCACATACCATGTATGTTGCGGCGTTATGTGTCGCACGAATTCCCCTGGAGCACCAATGCGGACTTGTACCCGGCCACTCATCGTGATTGTGGGGTTGTTATTTGCTGCTTTGACGGCGCGTGCTTCCACGCCGACATGGTCCAACGACGTAGGTAGCATTATTTATAAACGCTGCGGCTCATGCCACGTCTCAGGAGGAATAGCTCCATTTACTCTCGCCTCCTATGATGACGCTGTGGCCATGAACTTTGCCGTCATGCAAGCCGTCCGGACGCGTTCGATGCCACCATGGCCGCCGGCAGAGCAAGAGAAGCCATTTGCCCACTCACGATCGATGACCGAACAGGAGATTGCCATCATTGAAGACTGGGTGCTCAACGGCATGCCTCGTGGAGACTCACTTCGCGAACCCGAACCACCACGTCCACTAGTGGGTTCACGTCTTCCGGTACAACCCGACTGGTCCGAGCGCATTCCTTCCTACACATCACGGGCAACATCGGTCGACGTCTATCAGTATTTCCCGATTCGAACGAATTTCAGCACCGACCGGTACGTCCGTGGTTTCGAGGTCCTGCCGGGCGACCCCTCCATGGTGCATCACGCACTGATTTTTGTAGACACCACCGGTACGGCACTCCGCAATGATGCACAGACGCCCAACGAACCTGGATTTCCTGGTTTTGGCGGCGACGCCGGAAAACTGATTGGCGTGTGGGCGCCGGGTGCTCCGCCGCTTCTCCTGCCCGATCAATTCGGATTCCGCCTCCCCAAGGGCGCCACGATCGTCCTACAAATACATTATCCCGCAGGTACACAGGGCAAGGTCGACAGTACGCGATTGAACCTCGTCTTCACCGCAGCGTCGCCGGTTCGTGAAGTCCTGGTAGAACCGCTCCTCAACCACGTTGCGCCCTCGCTGCAAACTGGACCCTTTATCCTTCCGCCCAATCGCGTCACGACGATGCGCAATCAGTTCCGGATACCATTCGGCGTGTATACGCTCCTTGGTGTTGCCCCTCACATGCACTTGCTGGGAACGTCGATTGCAGCATTCGCCGTGGATGCAGCCGATGACACAACATCGCTTGTTTCCATACCCGAATGGGACTTCCATTGGCAGGGAAACTACCTGTATCGCAATCCGATCGTCGTTCGCGGTGGCACGATGGTCCATGGCACGGCCACCTACGACAATACCACCAACAACAAGCACAACCCATCCTCTCCTCCGCGCGAAGTGCGCCTTGGTGAAGCTACTACGGATGAGATGTTCCTGGTCTATTTTATGTTTACACCATATCGGCCTGGTGACGAATCTCTCGATCTGGAAGCACTTACCACTCCAACGTCGGTTGCGCAGGAACGCTCCCGTGTACAGCTCCACCCCAACCCTGCGTCGTCAACCATCACTATCGACATGAAAGGGGCCTCGACTGCCATTCTCAGCGACATGATGGGCCGCATCGTGAAGACCGTAAACGAACCCAACGGCCTAGTAGATATCAGCGACCTCCCCAATGGCTCCTACATCGTCCGCGTTGGCGGTGCATGCTCCATGCTCTCCGTCGTGCGCTGAAACCACTCCAGAACCTCGAGTCATCATGACAATCTTTGCATGGGCAGTCTTCGTTACGTGTGCAACGGCTGTCCTTGGTTTTCAGATAGCGGTGGCCTTGGGTGCTCCGCTAGGACACCTCACCCAAGGCGGCAAGCACCCAGGCGTTTTGCCACGCCAAGGACGGTTGATAGCGGCTGTTTCAGCCATTATCGTATCTGTTTTTATCACTGCGGTTAGCATGAAGGCATACAACCTTTCCTCACCGTCGTCGTTTGCAACAATCGGCACGTGGGTGGCCGTCGTCTATTCGGTGTTAGCCGTGCCCATTCATATCATCACGCCGTCGGCAGCGGAGCGACGATTGTGGTTACCAGTGATCGTCGTGCTTTTGGTATCAGCGCTCACCGTAGCTGTATCGCCGTAAGCACACGTGCTAGGCAGCGCCGCTGTAATGTTTGCAACAGACCGTTGTTACGTGTACATCAGGATCCGGACCCTGTGGAACTATCCCCCACGTCAACTTCGGAGGCAACGTTATGGCTACGTTCATTTTTCTTAGGCGCTGCATCGCCTTCTTGGCCGCAGTATTCAGCCTATCGACTGGTATATCGGCCCAACAATGGGAGATTACCGCAAACCTTCAGCAGGGAAGGCACTGGCATCAGGCAGCCGTGTTATCCGACGGACGCATACTGATCGTTGGTGGCATAACTGGTTCGTCAGCCTTTGTTGACGGAATGTCGATGGACGGAATGTCCACGTCCAGTTGCGAAATCTTCAATCCGCTTACTGGCGAGGTAACACCCGCCGCGTCCATGAACGTCGCTCGATCCGAGTTTCCCATTGTCACCATGCCCGACGGACACGTCTACGTCTTCGGCGGTCTCTCTGGGGAGTCACAACGTGGCACGTGCACGGATCTCATTGAGCGTTACGATGCCGAGAACGATCGTTGGGAAATTGTTGGGCGAATGACGTCTACCCGTCGCCGCCATGCCGCCGTGCAGATCGACGGACATCGCGTGCTGATTTGTGGTGGCGCCCGCCAGGATCGCATCACCTACGGCGATTCGGAGCTCTTCGATGTATCCAACGGCCAAACGGTGCCAACGGGACCTATGCCTGCCAACATGAAGGAAGGGGAAATGGCCTTACTCGAAGGCAATCTACCTGTCTACATCGGCGGCCGCCAGGGAGGGCCAAACTCTCCACGCCAGGAAGACCTCTTTGTGTTCAATGCGCAGGCAAACGTATGGTACACGCGGGAGCAACCTGCTGGCATGCCTGCCATCGTATCTGGCACCGTAGTTGGGCCCGCACTCGTCATCTGCGGTGGCAACCTCTCCGAAGTTCCCTATACATTCTCTCGTGGTGTCTATGCCGTCGAAGATGGCATGGTCCGCCACGTCGTCGATGTCGACAAAGGCCGATCATTGCATGCCTTGACGCCACTCGGTGAGCGTACCGTGCTGGTCTCTGGAGGAAGTACCGAAGACTATGGCACCCTGGCATCAAGCTTTGCCATCGGCGTCGAAGGTGGCCAGATTCTCATCAAACCCGACCACGTCATCTCGCGCGGCTATCACAAGCTCCTTCGCTACGAACATCCTACGTTGGGCCTAACCTTCTATGCCATTTCCGGCATGACGAATGTGCGCACGCCGGCCGTGGACGACGGAACGGACATGCCAACGCGCCCAGGGTATGATGATGGGCGCAACAATCCAGAGCTTACCCCAACCATTGAAATGCTCTCTGTCTACAGCGAAGCGATGCTGCTGCAAACGTCGTCTACGACGGCGGAGTTCGCACCCGCAACGGCGGCTTACCCCAACCCTATGTCGTCGTTGCTCACGATTGATGCACCTCATGGGGCCTCCATTACTCTTACGGACGTTCTCGGTCATATCGTAGCGACCACAACCGCCCTCGACCGTCAGGCCATACTGGACGTTCAAGACCTTCCCGCTGGTGCCTACCTGGCTATCATCCGCACGGCCAACCACAGCATCACGCATGCTATCGTGAAGCGGTAATCTGGAATTGCGCCCTTCATGGCTGATCGTTCGCTGGACCCAACCGTAATAACCGAGCTTTTTTGCCGCTACCAGCGTGGTGATGAGCAAGCCTTCACCACGCTGTACCGGCAGCTGGCCCGACCATTATTGGCCTACTGCCTCTCGTTTACTCCTTCCACGGAAGGTGCATACGATTTGCTTCACCATACGCTGGCTCTCGTCGTCGAAAAACGGTCGTCCTTTACGCATGGCAACGCCCTTGCCTGGATCTTTACGATTGCCCGTAATGCTGGCCGCACGCTCGAGGTGCGAGAGCGCCGCCAGGAGCGTGTTACGGATGAAACCGATTTCGATCTGGCTGCCCGGAAGGTGGGCTATGACACCACGCCACAGTGGGATGCCGACGAACTGGCTATCGTCACGACTGCCGTTGGCCGCCTCGCCGAGGAGTTTCGCGAAGTTGTCTATTTGTTCTACTACGCCGACATGGCCGTCGACGAGATCGCCGATACCATTGGCATCACGTCCAATCTTGTCCGCGTCCGTCTGCATCGGGCCCGAGCCCAGCTGAAACCACTCCTGAAACCGTTGATGCCCAACTCCCATGGATAATCACGATGAAATCGACAGACTGCTGACGAAGGCAGGTTCATCATGGCGTGCCATAAACGACCCCGTCCTGGACAGCCACGTCCCGCATCAGGAAGCCACCAACGGTCGAATTGGACCTGGCATTGCTGCAGCTTTTGCTGCCGCCGCTGTGGTCGGCATAGCCCTCTGGTGGTGGCCTACAACACCGTCTGTTCAGCCCACTCCCCAACACACTGGCGTGGTTGTTCAACCACAGCCGCCAAGCTCACCGTCGGTCTTGCCAGTGCAGACCATTGCCCCAACCGTCGCACCCAAGCGGCAAACTTCCCGTCCCTCGACAGCAGAATCGGCAGAAGCCAGCACGTCGCGCCTTTCTGCGGAAACAACATCAAACCTTGGACGCGAGGTGCGCCGCCTGGAGGAAGCCCTCGGCAGCATGGCCGATTCAGCCCTCGGAGATCGTGCGACGCTTCTCCATGGCTTGGGCGTCCTGTACTTCGAATTGGGGAAAACAGAGCAGGCTACTGCAGCCTTCGATGCTGCTCTTACCTTGGCCAACGACGCAGCACTCCCTGCGCTCGCCGATCGCATCCGTGCCGATCGGGCACGCCTGAAGTAGCTATCGCGATACACCTCCCAACCGCCTCACCGTAATAGCTACCGGCAGACCCTCGGCACGATTGCCGTCGGAAGTCTTCGCTTGGCCATGAACCGTAAACGTACGCTCCTGCCAGTCCCCTAGGGAACCCCGCTCAGGCAATGGCATGATCACCACACCTTTTGCAAGGGTGTCTTCGTGGACAAACACTTCCGACCCACCTTCCAGGACGCGCAAACGAACCTCCGAGGATAGTCCTCCGTAGACGGTCCATCCCAATCGAAGTGACGCCGTCGCCGTGTCCAAGGCCGCTTCAACAATGACCGAGAGAAACGGACGTGGCAGTTGCCTCACTGCTGTATACTTGGTTATAATCTCCGTTAGGATCGTGTCCATGATGACAGTCTGCATGGTATCCATGCTTTCTTGTCGTACCGTCAAGGGTATCCCTTCTGCAGTCCAAGGCTCCGTAGTCCACAGTGTATCACTCCTTTCCCGTTGCACTTGAACAATGGACTTGCGTTCACCATCCTCCAATCTGATAGGGGGCCGGGGCACGTCGTTGGCAGGCCACTGTGGCGTCCAACGCAGGGATAGGCCCAAGCCATAGGCCGGGAGCATGGCCCCAACCCACATGGTGCCTTCCACTGCTGCCTCCAGTGAATGCTCGGCTATAGGGAGAGCAAGGCCCAAGCGGGCCCGCGATACCCAGAATACCGCAGCCGAGGCGGTCTCGAGATCCACGGGCTGGTCATTGCGACCTGTAGACGCGAAACCAGGGCCAGTGGAAATCTCATCCCTGCCCGACGCGAATACCAACCACTGCGCTGCAAGACCGCTTTCCCAGGCTACCACGATAGGTTTCCACCGGTACGCTATGCCGCCGACAGCGGACGGCATAACGGACCAACCAGAGAGTGTTGTACGCAACGTTGCCGGAACGGCTGTGCCGTTGATGCCAACAACGGTCTGCCATTGTTGTGTGCCAACAGAGCGAACGACATCAATGCCCACATCGGCAAGAAGCCGAACGGATGCATTCAGGGGAATCACCACGCCTGCCGTACCTCCCAAGACCAGGTCCCACCGTGCAGAGAGGGCATTGGGACGGAACACGTCATTGCCGCTGCGGTCTGCGCGAGGTGGTATCATGGCCGTTCCAACACGTAGGCCTACGGCATCCGGTTGGGCGTGCACGGAAAGCCCGGCAACCAGGATCAGCACGAACAAAGCAACCATCATCGTCGTACGACCAGAAAACGAACCATGGCCGTATTCGACGGCGACTGCAGTGCCATTGCATACATCCCAGGCAAGAGGGCCTCGGTAGAGACCCTCACGGGTGGAACTGCCGTGCCTCGATTGACAGCAACGCCCAAAGCATCGAACAGCACCCAGTCGATGGAACGTCGTAACGGCTCAAGCCGTGTGGCGTCCCAAGGCGTTGGCTGGACGCAGTGAACCACAAGTACGTCGGATGGCAGGACTACCTCGCGTTCGGCATATGCTCGCAGTGCAAACGTCTGTTGGCGCTGAAGGAGGCCAGCAGCTCCAGCCACGGTCACTATAGACGTATCGGACACATAGGCCACGTCCTGCCAGCCCTGTCCACTATCGGCCTGCATTTTCTCAACTGTCAAGCGAGCTCGATCGCTCTCCCCCAGGGCCGCCACAAATTCCAGTCCGATGGCATTCTGGTTTGCGGCCATGTCAACGATCATGCTGCGCTGGGGTCCATCTGGTGGTCCTATCCGAATGTTTGGCCCACCACTGGGAATCAGCACATTGGTAGGTACCACAAGGTGCAGGCGCAGGGGAACCTGTTGTACTGGGCGTATCCGGAGCGCTACGGAAGTCGTCTCCGCCAGCCGAGCCACGACGTCGTCCAGCTCGATGGCCACTGGTGGTGGCACAGCTGTATTGCGCACGTCGGCCCGAATCCGCACGGAGGCTACGGCCCGCGCACCGGCATCCGTTATCCCTTCAATCTGCAAGGTGTCCGCGATGCCTACTGGTGACGTACCAGCTGTCAATCGAACGCTGATATTCAGAGTTTCTTGCGGTTCCACTCGTTGTGAGGCAGCAACTGCGTACAAGGGTGGACGTACGCCTGACAAGCCAACCGTCAGAGCTTCTGCGCTCGTATTTCTCAGGACAAGGGTGCGCTGGTGAGTGCTTCCACCGTCCACCACTCCGAAATCCAGTAACGAGTCGGACATCGCAAAGCTCGTTCGGGCACTCAGATTGCGCCCACGAAGATAGACGACGATGGCGCCCATCGTTGAAACGAACACAACGGAATCTGCGACAAGGGCTGTACTCGTAGGGCGATACCGGACCGTATACGACGTCTCGCCCTGAGCATCGAACAAGAGTGTCCCTGGATCCGACTGGGAGAAGTCCTGCGTGGAGGGACGTATAACAGCCACCTGGGCAAACGTACCATCCGTTCGGCGCAAGCCTATCGAGAAGGACGTAATACCTCCCTCGAATGCAGAAAGGTTGAGCGATGTGCTTTGCACGTTTGAGAGGATAAACCCCTGAGACTGTGCGGAAACAACGCCAAAGACTGTCATTATTGCAGCCTTCACAAGCCAAAACATGACATTATGACGCACTAGGTACTGCATGTTCTGCCATATCGGTGGCTGAGAGCAATTGGCACGGTATTCCATGGAAGGGTATCGTGCGCCGAGACGCGGTGCATCGGGTCGGTTCGATACCGACACACTTTGTTCAGGAATCCAGCAATGCTTGTTTCACATCGTCCCATAAGGAAACCAGCTATGAGTATCATCAAGGTTGATCCATTCCGCAGCTTTGATGGCGTTTTGCGCCGCATGAACGACGTATTCGACGACATCCAAAAGGGCGGCATCCGTTTCGAGGTAGGCGACTTTACGCCGCGTGTTGACATCGCGGACAGTGCCACCGAAGTTACGCTGCATGCCGAACTTCCGGGCTTGGAAAAGGAGAACGTTCGGATAACCATCAATGACCAGAACGTGCTCACCATCCGAGGAGAGAAGAAGCGCGAAGAGAAGACCGAAGAGCGCAACTTTATGCGTGTTGAGCGCAGCTATGGTAGTTTTGCACGCTCTTTTGCCTTGCCGGACAAGCTACGCACTGCCGACATTTCGGCAACCTTTGCGAATGGCGTACTCACCATCACCATTCCAAAGGCCGAAGCGGTAGCTCCTGCCGAGCAGGAAATTTCCATCCAGTAATTACCAATTTGCGGCACGGCCCCCTTCATTGTTATGGTGAAGGGGGCTTTGCCACACCGAAAGGACAGTACAACAATGGGCAAGATCATCGGCATCGACCTTGGCACAACGAACAGCTGCGTTGCCGTAATGGAAGGCGGCAACCCTACGGTTATTGCCAACTCCGAAGGTATGCGGACCACACCATCCGTGGTTGGTTTTACAAAGAGTGGCGAACGTGTTGTAGGCCAAGCAGCAAAACGTCAGGCCGTTACCAATCCAAAAAATACCGTGTATTCGGTCAAGCGTTTTATCGGGCGCACATTGTCCGAAACATCGGATGAAGCCAAGAGCGTACCATATGCCGTGGTTGCCGGAGATAATGGCACAGCCCGTGTGGATATTGATGGCAGGCTGTACACTCCCCCCGAAATTTCGGCCATGGTGCTTCAAAAGATGAAACAAACGGCCGAAGACTACCTTGGTGAGAAGATAACGGAAGCCGTCATCACTGTACCAGCATATTTCAACGACGCTCAACGTCAAGCAACCAAGGATGCTGGTGAAATTGCTGGCCTGACCGTAAAGCGCATCATTAACGAACCAACGGCGGCGGCGCTGGCATATGGCCTGGACAAAAAAGGCCAGAATATGACGGTGGCCGTTTATGACCTTGGTGGTGGAACGTTTGATATTTCCGTTCTGGAAATTGGTGACGGTGTGTTCGAAGTAAAATCAACCAATGGTGACACCCACCTTGGCGGTGACAATTTCGACCAACGCCTTATTGACTTTCTAGCCGACGAATTCCATAAGACGGAAGGGATCGACCTCCGCAAGGACCCTATGGCTCTCCAGCGACTACGCGAAGCTGCAGAGAAGGCCAAAATCGAATTATCGCAAGTACTGCAAACCGACGTCACATTGCCCTTTATCACGGCGACGCAGGACGGTCCAAAGCACTTGAACGTCAACATTACCCGTGCCACGTTCGAACAATTGTGTTCGGATCTCTTCGAACGTTCACTGCGTCCGTGTGAAGGTGCATTGCGAGATGCCAAGATGTCGCCTTCGCAGATTGACGAAGTCATCCTCGTCGGCGGATCCACGCGGATTCCAAAAATCCAGGAACTCGTCAAGAATTTCTTTGGGAAGGAACCTTCGAAGGGTGTTAACCCTGATGAAGTAGTAGCCGTTGGCGCAGCAATTCAAGGCGGTGTTTTGGCAGGCGATGTCAAGGATGTGCTGCTTCTGGACGTTACGCCACTCACGTTGGGCATCGAGACGATGGGCGGTGTGTTGACGGCAATGATTCCCGCCAACACGACTATTCCGCACAAGAAGTCCGAGACGTTCTCGACGGCTAGCGACAGCCAGCCTTCCGTGGAAATCAATGTGCTGCAAGGGGAGCGCCCCATGGCAGCAGACAACAAGTCGCTTGGCCGATTCCACCTAGACGGCATTCCCCCTGCCCCAAGGGGCGTTCCACAAATCGAGGTAACGTTCGATATCGACGCCAATGGCATCCTCAGCGTCTTCGCCAAGGACAAAGCAACGGGCAAGGAACAGAACATCCGTATTACGGGATCCAGCGGCTTAGACAAGAACGAAGTGGAACGTATGAAGCGCGAAGCGGCCGACCATGCAGCCGAAGACAAGAAGCGCAAGGAAGAAATCGAGCTGCGCAATCAGGGTGACCAGTTGGTTTACTCCACGGACAAGCAGATTGGTGAATACGGCGACAAGCTGGACCATGACACCAAGGAGCGCATTCTAAAGGCAAAGGAGCGTTTGCAGGACGCCATCAAGAACAACGCTTCCGACATTCGTCCGGCCATGGACGCCCTCAACCAGCTCTGGAGCGAAGCATCCACAAAGATGTATCAACAAGCTGGTGCTGCCGATGCAGCAGGTCAGGGAGCAACGCAAGGCGGTGGACAGCCTGCGGATTCCACCGTAGAGGACGCCGACTATACGATCGTGGACGACCAGAAATAGTCTCCCACCACGTTCCCGAACACATGCCACGTGATGCTACCACCGGGGTCCGGCTTTGCCGGCCCCCGGTTTTTTTTAGCCACGCCTGCAAGGATTGAACGTCGG
>JALOMA010000267.1 GCA_025455735.1 Candidatus Kapaibacterium sp. | reverse complement strand
CATACCTGCTTGTATCCCGAACACCTACAATGGCAATCTGATAGGTGCGCCCGGGGCGAAGGGATGGCATCTGGATGGAGTCGCGTACGTCACGAATCTGCGTCGTGCTTCCTTGTGCCAGTCCTATCCGAAGGGGAACGCCCGCAGGAACGTCCAGGAAGGCCGTGCCCCTGCGATACTGTAAGCCTGGTGTGGTGATCCGCGTTCCGTTCAGCCAAATGTTCATCGACGCATAGATCGGTGTGGCCGTGGCATTCAGGAACTGCACTCGCGCCGTCTGTGAGCCACTGGAGACAGGCACTCGGACAACCGTTCCATCCTCACGAACTGCCAACAATGATAGTGTTGCATCGCCGGCGTTGACCGCCGTATCACGGAAACCAGAGAGCACAAGAACGTTAACCCCAGGGAAGTTATTCAGATCAACAACGAAGGAACCAAGCTCCCGTACGCGGCCTGCCTCGAGGACCTGTATGATCGTGGAAGAACTCCGCGTAAGCTCGACCATCGTCGTGCTGTTGTCGCCATAATTCAACCCCGCTGCAATAGTTGTATTGGACCCACTGACCTTTACGTCGCAACGTTGGATGTCAGTGGCCCCTTGCATGAAGTAGAAGCCGCTTTTGTTGAGTGGGTCGGACGTTGCAAGTTCTACATTGATGATGTTCATGGAGGCCAGGATGGGGCGGCCGTCCGGGTTGGGAGCAAAACCGGCTGCATTCTGCACGCCATTGACAATCGCCACGAAGACTTCGTTTTCCATGGGATTGATGGTCTGCGTAATGAAGGCAGACGATTCATCGATACTGTTCCCAGGTGCCACCTTGATGGTGATGGGAAGCCCTGCAAACAAGGCCGCTACCTCGCTGGCATTCTCCGCGGACTGGAAGGCAATGTCTTCCATCGTATAGGTTGCACCTTCCTGGCTAAGGTAGATGTCGACGGTAGCCAACGCAGGGTCGGCACTGTTGTTCACAAACGTGATGTCCACGAACTGGGCCTGCGCACTGGCAAAACCACAAAGAAAGCATGTAAGGAGGAGCAGTTGCCTCATTATGATGTGTCTCCGAGTGATTGATCACGAAATGTTGCACCCGCTGGTGTTATGCAACCATAGCATAACCCGCTGGTATGACAAAAGTTTCACGGAACGGGAATCTACGACGCCCAGACGATCATGCGGTTGTCAATGTCGGCAGGAACGGCACCATGCCGCGCCATTACGCGGACGGTGCAGCCCTGAAGGCCTCCCGTCGTACATACGTAGTCGCCGGCATAATGGGCCGTCACCCCATCCATCCGTTGTAGCTGCATCTCCGTGGCCTTTGCCGGACTGATGTGTCCGCGGCCATCAACGGAGCCATGCAGGGCTTGCACAACGACGTCCGCAGGCGACAAACCAGCCAGCTCGACAACGGCATCAACGTGGATGCGTTTCCCGACGTGGGCGTGCAAGCCCCCGGATACATTGACGTCCCTTACGGCCACGTTGGCAAAAGCTGATGTGGTGCCGGCAAGCCACGACGTGAGTTGGCGTGCGCCGGCAAAGTTGTTGGCTGTTAGCGTCAGCCAACGTTCCATGGACGGTACGTAGGCTTGTGTGGCATAATCACATACCATACGGCGCGCAGCAAACGCAGGCGCTAGTGCCTTGATGCTGCGTTTCATCATGGCAACCCATCGTTGGGGGATGCGGCCGCGCGTACGGTCATAGAACATTGGTGCTACAACATGCTCCAGTGTGTCGTAGAGCGTCTCACTGTCGGCAGCATCCTGCTGCATGGAGTCCAGCTCTTCGCCACGCCCGATGGCAAAGCCTACCTCCGGGGTATAGGCCTCGGCCCACCAGCCATCCAACACGCTGAAGTGCAGTGCGCCATTGAGGACGGCCTTCATGCCCGATGTTCCACTGGCTTCATAGGGCCGGCGTGGTGTGTTCAGCCAAACGTCGCAACCGCGCACCATCATGCGGGCCACGGCCATGTCGTAGTCTTCCAAAAAGACAATGCGCTGTTCCAGACCATTGGCCTTGACGTGATTCAGCACGCGCTGGATGAGTTCTTTGCCTTCAATGTCGCGGGGATGTGCCTTCCCCGCCAAGACGAATTGAATCGGGCGGTCGGGATGATGCACGAGCGACGTCAGTCTGTCAAGGTCGCGGAACAGGAGGTCGGCACGTTTGTACGAAGCGAAGCGCCTGGCGAAGCCAATCGTCAAAACGTCGGGGTCCAGGAGGTCGTGAATGCCTGCCAGCTGTTCTTGCGTTAGTGAGGCACTGTGTTTGTTCAGCACATGGTCCCTTGCGCCTACCACCAGCCGCTCGCGCCGCCGTGTGTGGGCTCGCCACAGCTCGAAGTCCGGGATGGCGTCAATGGCCTCCCAGGCTGAAGGATCTTCCGGCGTGGTACGCCACTCCCGCCCAAGGTACCGGTCGTAGACGTCGGCAATTTCCGTGGCAACCCATGTTGCCGTGTGGACGCCATTCGTGACCGCACCGATGGGGACGTCGGAGACGTCAATTCCAGGCCAGACTGCATGCCACATAGTACGTGCTACGTCACCATGAAGCTTGCTGACGCCATTACGAACCAAGGCCCCCTTCAGTCCAAGCACGGTCATGGAAAAACCGTCTTCCAGGGAGGGATCGGTTTGTGCACCAAGCGTAAGAAACTCCTGCCACGAGAGCCCAAGATTGGCTGCGAGCGACGTAAAGTACGTTGCCATGGTGTCGTGGTGGAAGATCTCGTTGCCAGCGGGAACAGGCGTGTGCGTGGTGAAGACGCTGGCGCTCCGCACGAGGTTCCATGCTTCAGCGAATGACAATGCCGACTTCTCCATCAGCAAACGCGAACGCTCCAGCATACTGAAGGCAGCGTGCCCTTCATTGATATGGCACACGGATGGTTCGATGCCCAAGGCATCAAGTGCCCGAATGCCACCAATTCCCAACATCATCTCCTGCATCACTCGGGTGTCGATCGTTCCGCCATAAAGCCTGTCTGTGATGTTGGCAAGCTCCGACACGGTATTCTCGGGAATATTCGTGTCCAGCAAATACAAGGGTACTCGCCCTACATTCAGTCGCCAGATATGGGCGTAGCAACGTCCAAGAGGGAGA
>JALOMA010000068.1 GCA_025455735.1 Candidatus Kapaibacterium sp. | reverse complement strand
ACAGCCTTCCGAAGAATGTGTCGGAGGATCCACATCTTTAGAAAGATCGGCTAAAGAATATGACTCAATCTCAACAATGGGTTGGCGGTCGGGATGTGCAAATTTCAAGGCGTTTGATATCAAGTTTTGGAAAAGCTGTCGCATCTGAAGGCGATCTACAACAACAAGGCCGAAATACTCCATGAGTTCTTCTGGTTCGCCGGAGCCACCGAAGGAGTCCTTCACGCCAACGAACTCAATGGGCACAGGGGCGTTCTTTGCTGTAACCTCGGCAACGGCACCACCGAGACCACCATGGACCTGATGTTCTTCTGCGGTTACAATACAGCCACATTCCCGTGCTGCCGTGGTAATTGCCTCGACGTCAATGGGTTTGATGGTGTGGATGTTGATAACGCGTGCGTTGATACCACGTTTGGCCAGCTCTTCGGCTGCACGGATGGATTCCCAAACCATGGAGCCACAGGCCAGGATTGCAACGTCGGTGCCGTCGGTCAGCTGATTGGCTTTACCAAGGGTAAACGGCGAGTCGGGCGTAGTGAACATAGGGACGGGTGACCGACCGAAGCGAATGTAGGCTGGGCCAACGTGTTCGCCCATGGCGATGGTTGCCTTCTTGGCCTCTTCAAAGTCGGCTGGCACGATCATCGTCATGTGCGGCAACGTGCGAAGAAAGGCTACCTCTTCCAGAACCTGGTGCGTGGCACCGTCAGGGCCTACGGAAATACCAGCATGGCCTCCGCCGATCTTGACGTTGGCCTCGTTGTAGGCAACGGAAATGCGCAGCTGGTCGGCATTTCGAAGCGCACAGAATGCGCCATAGGAAGCGAAGAAGGGAATCTTGCCCGAGAGTGCAAGACCTGCTGCAATCGTGGTGGCGTTCTGCTCGGCGATACCGATGGAGAAGAACCGTTCGGGGAATTTGTCTTTGAAAAGCGACGTCATCACAGATCCTGTAATGTCGCCTCCGAGAACGATAACGTTATCGTGTCGTTCACCAAGGACGACGAGACCTTCGCCGAATCCGTGGCGCGTTGGTTTCTGACCGAGAAGTGTTGGTGCTGTCATGACATTAAGGATGGTTTGCAAGTTCTTCGAGGGCTGCCAAGGCTTGATCCTTCGTCGGTGGCTTTCCGTGCCACTCGAATTTGTCGTTCATGAAGGACACTCCATGGCCCATATACGTCTTTGCGATAATGGCGGTGGGCTTCCCTGTGCCATTCTTCTGGTTCTCTACGAAGCGATCGAACGCTCCCAGGAGTTCTGCATAATTGTGGCCATCAACGACGATCGTATCAAAACCAAACGCCCGACACTTGTCATCGATTGGATAGACGTTCATCACCTCTGGCACACGGCCATCTATCTGGCAGTCGTTATTGTCGATGATCCAGCAGAAGTTGTCCAAACCAAAGTGGGATGCAGACATAGCGGCTTCCCAGATGGATCCTTCCTGCAACTCACCGTCGCCAGTCAGGCAGAAGACGCGCTTGTCGGTTTTGTCGACGAGCTTATCCGCCATGGCCATGCCTACAGCAATGGAGATGCCTTGACCGAGGGAGCCCGACGATGTTTCGACGCCCGGCAAATGCATGTCACGTCCTGGGTGCCCTTGCAGCCGTGTGTTGTACTTACGGAGGGTAGCTTGCTCCTCCTTGGGATAACACCCCGCATTCGCGAGAGCCGCATACATAACGGGGGCCATGTGGCCTGCCGAGAGTACGAAGCGATCTCGGCCTTCCCAGCTCATGTTACCAGGCTGATAGCGCATGACACCCGAGAAGTAGAGCACTGCAAAGATATCGGCCGAACCAAGGGGCCCTCCCGAATGGCCGGAACCTGCGCGAACAAGCATGCGGATGATATCGCGGCGGATTTCATTAGCAACGGCTGCGAAGCCATCGGGTTCGCGCCGCTCAACGGCGAAGGTCGTAGAATTGAAGTCGAGCGACTGCTTTGTGGCTGCGTCCATGGTCGATCGGTAAGGGGGTACAAAAATCTCGGCAAACCTACGGACTTTCCCTGAATCGACGACCAGAGTGCCCCGGCCATGTTTCACGTTTTTAAGGCATGGTCTTTGCTAACGAATTTCAACTACAGGGTGGTCGTAGGTCTGACACTTGCCAAAACGTCGATTGAGGATGAACAATCGAGAGCTGATCTATCCACAGCTACCGTACGTCTCGAGTGACGTGGACTCAGGCTTGTGAGGAAGAATGCACATCGAATCAAACTGTTGAGTGACATTTCATCTTGGTCATGTATAGAGAGGTAACCATGTGGAAACAGGTATATACTGTTATATTTTTCGCTGCTATTCTGTGGCAAAACGCCGTTTCGCAGACAATTGAGGACATCCTTACGTCGCCCACCGTTCCAGAAGGGAACGAATTCATTGTTGCATGGCCGTTGAACGATGGTTCGGCTGGTGCATCTTCCCCAGACCTCGAAGTATACATCAGCACACGCTTCCCGGAAGCCAATGTTGAGGTTATCTTTTCCGGCGATAACTCCAGGCGTCGGTTCAGGGTTGTGAAGAATACCGTAACAACAATGTCAACTTCGAAAACGGGTTCTTTGGCACTTTCCGCAGCCTACGAAATCACCCATGCGGAATGTGAACTAGCTGTTCCAAAAGGGTTGATCATCTCCTCCGATGTGCCCATTTCTGTCTACGTCATCAACTCCAAAAGAGTCTCTACCGATGGATATATGGCAATTCCCACGCATGTATGGGGAACGGAATATCGTTCGATAGCTTACTTCGATTTTAACGATATCAACAGCAGGTATTCGTGGGCTGGTGGTTTCTGCGTTGTAGCCTCTGAAGACTCCACGGATGTCACGATTACGCTAGCCGGCAAAGGACAGTCGTTGGCCTCGACCGTGCGTGGCCGTTCGATTGGTGATCGATTTACGGTGCAACTGAACCGTGGTGAGTGTTACATGGTCATGGGCAATGGCTCAACGAGAAACGTCTTCGACCTAACGGGATCCCACATCTCAAGTTCGAAGCCTATTGGTGTCCTCGGTTTCCATTCCCGTACGGCTTTACCAAACGCTACACTACTTGAAGGACGCGACCATCTTGTTGAAATGATACCTCCTACCTCCGCGTGGGGAACGTCGTATACAACGATTGAGCTCAAGCGGCAGTCAGCGAATGGCAAAGGCCGCGGCGACTATTACCGCATTCTTGCTGCCGAGGACAGCACGGTGATTACGGGACACTATCTCGACAAAGAGACAAAGGCCAAAATCAGCGACCTCAATATTGACCGACTGGATGCAGGTGAATTCAGCGACTTCTTTGGGAGCGCCACCACGCCATCCGAACTCCCCTATGGTATTGTTCAATTCAGTGGGAACAAGCCCTTTCTTGTGATGCAGTACAGCACCTCTGCCAGCTGGGATGGTGACACTCAGCATGATCCATTCATGATGTTGGTGGCACCGACGTCCACGTTCGGTTCATCTGGAACCATACAAACACCTTCTCTAGACAACTTCAACATCCACTACTTGAACATTATCGCTACCACGACTGATTCGGCAACTGCGGAGGCCGACCTGCAGTCCATTACTCTGAACGACGAGCCCGTTTGGTCTTCGGATCGTGTGGTTGATGGCGGATTATTGAACGAGGCAGGTATAATCCCAGCGTCTATTCACGGACAGGATATCCGCTTCGTCACGCTTCATTGCAGAAACGGAGAATCTCTGACGATACGAAGTAATGGCAAGGTACGATTGGGCGGTTACCTGTTTGGATTTGGCAGTTTTGACTCCTATGGCTATCCAGCTGCCCTTGCACTCGCCGACTCTTCGCAGTCCGATACTACGCGACCCGACATCAGTGCCATCGTCGACAGCACGTCGGCACGTTTTTCCGCGACGAAGCCCAACATGGAATCTCGTCGCTCTGCCAGCTTGGCGCGTGTTCGTACGCTCCCTGGAACGACCAATGCCAACGTGACGGCGAACGCCCCCCTGCTTCGGCTCCTGCCCCGCACGGACAATGTGCGCATCGTTGAAGGTGTTATCACGATGGAAGACACTCTTCAGGATTGTGTCGTCATTCTTGCGGCCCAGGACTATGCTGGGAACGTGGCAATTGACACCATTCTCATACCGGCGCGGCCTTTCAATCAAGGACCAGATACAAACACAACCTCTCTTTCTGAACGGGGCCTCGCCTCCAGTGTGGCGCGAATCGTCCGGGTTCACGCCAGTGACGGCGTGGAGTTGGACGTGACCCGGTCGGGAACCATGGAATTGTGGACGCTTGAAGGCTCGCGCGTATTCAACACGGACGTTGCCCCAGGAAATACCTTCATCCGCACATCAACGCTCCCGTCAGGGGTGTACGTGATACGCTTTGCTGGTACGGCATGGTCATCGACCATCGTCGTGCGACATTAAAACCCATCCACCGGTCTCGCCCGACCTACCCCGTTCGCACAAAGTACGCTCCTGCCCTTTTCGGCCGTCTTGGAACCATCGTTCCGAGACGGCCGTTGGCGTTTCTTGTCTCTCCTATGGGTTCGTGGCCCCTTTCCAATGCACAGCATCATGGAATGTGGGTAACAAAATCGTCTGGATTTTGTTAAATAGGGACTCTGGCAGGGCCTGTTCTTACAACACGCAGCGGCACCCTTCTGCACGGTGCTGATCAATGGTGTTTCAACAGCTGTCACCAACGCATGAACGAAAGCAATGTTCAATTGGAGGACGATATGAAGGTATTGGGACGCGGGGCCATCGCCATGGTATGGTGTTTGGCATTCCTACTGGTGTCTACGGCATCAGCGCAGAACGAGAAGGTGCGCGAGGCACTCATGTCGAACAGCGGTGCACAGGGCACCGAGTTCTTCATTGTGTGGCCACTCAACGACGGCTCGGTGGGCGCAAGTGCTCCAGACATGGAAATCTACATTGCTACGTCGGCCCAGGTTGCCAACGTCGAGGCGACGTTCTCAGGCGACAATACGCGCAGGAGATTCCAGGTTCAGAACAACAAGATTACGACGATGTCGACGAACAAAACAGGTTCGCTCGGACTGTCGGGATCGTACGAAATCAACCACGCCGAGAACGAACAGGTTGTTCAGAAGGCCCTTATACTGACGTCGGACAAGCCGATCAGTGTCTACGTTATCAACGCCAAGCGCGTATCGTCCGACGGTTATCTAGCTCTTCCCACCAGCGTTTGGGGTAGGCGCTACATTGCAACATCGTACTATGACTTTCGCGAGTTCAATACGCGGAACACGTGGGCTGGCGGATTCTGCTTCTTTGCTCGCGAAGACAATACCAACGTCAGGGTACGGCTGCGTGGCCAAGGCCAGGGCACTGCCCGGACAGTTCGAGGAAGAAACATTGGAGAGACCTTTACGGTGTCCCTCCAACGCGGAGAATGCTACATGGTGATGGGCGACGGTTCGACGCGAAACAGCTTTGACCTCACAGGGTCGGAAGTCACTTCCGACAGACCAATTGGCTTCATATCGTTCCATTCACGGACCGCAATGCCCAATTCCGCCCTACTTGAGGGCCGAGACCACCTGATTGAGATGACACCTCCAGTTACGGCATGGGGCAAGCGATACACCTCCTTGGAGTACTCTCGAGAGCAGAAGAATGGACAAGGGCGAGGCGACTACTATCGCATCATTGCTGCAGAGGATGGTACGCGCGTGGAAGGTCGCTTCATGGATAAGATTACTAAGCGTGTCGTTGGCAATCTCAATTCTGGATTATTGAATGCAGGACAGTTTCAGGACTACTTCTATCCTGGCGGATCCCCGGGGACGTTGCCCTTCGGCGTCGTTCAGTTTACAGGAAACAAGCCATTCTTCGTGATGCAGTATTCGACATCGGCGAACTGGGATGGAGATGTTCAAAATGACCCCTTCATGATCAACGTGACCCCAGAGGAGCAATTCCTGTCCGGCACGATCTTCCAAACACCCGAGTTGGAAAACTATAACATTCACCTACTGAATCTTGTAATCAAGGTCCTTCATCCCGAAACAGCAGTCGATGACCTCAAGTCATTGATGATTGACGGCAAGGCTGTTTGGAACTCGAATCTTATTGTCGACGCGCCATCGTTGCTTTCCGCGGAGAATCCGATTCCGGCAGATCCGCGATTTGGAGACAACCTTTACCATGTCACGGTGCGATTCGGTGAAAAGGGCGGTACACACATCATCGAATCCAATGGCCGTATCCGTTTTGGTGGATACATCTATGGCTTCGGCAACTTCGACTCCTACGGTTGGCCAGCAGCAGCGGCATTCCGAGATGTGTCTACCATCGACACCATGCCGCCAGTGATAAAGTCCAAAGTCGAGGATTGTGGCGACTGGATTTACGAAGTCACGGAAATCCGCGATGATCCTGATGCATTCCGTGATCCGCTACCACGTGATAGCATTCAAAAAGAGACCAGGTTCGCCATCATACGGTTGGAGCAAACCAGCCGGAACTATCGTCTCAACCTTGTTACGGACCCTGCAGGGAACTTCCCTCGCGATCCAGGATATGCCAACTATCGATTTGAACTTGAAGTCATCGACAAAGGCCAGGATGCTGAAGCTCACATCTTCATGCAGGACTATGCGGACAACATCACCGTAGATACCGTGCGCTACTTTGCCGATCGGCTAGACATTTCGCCGCGCGTCATGAACTTTGGCAAACGCGGAGTAGGCCAGTCGGCTCAGCAGAGCTTTACGATTACCAACAACTCTGGCGCCGATATTACTCTCAATGATCTCACATTCAAGAGCGGCAATGATGTTGGTACCGGCCGCTATCGCATCGTTTCGGGAGACATCCCCCCAGCCGTAGTCGTTCCCAACAACGGCACGCACACGGTCGTCATCGAATACCTCGCAGATCAGGAGACATCCGATCCCCGCACGGATTTCGATCTGGACACGATGATCGTCAAAGCCGGCTGTTCGGAGTTTACGATGGCATGCGTATCACCAACCCTGGTACCGACACCCTCGTTATCACGGCCATCAACAGCGTATCGGGAGGCTTTACCCTTTCGAATCCGACCAACCCACCGCTGCCTATTCGTATTCCCCCCGCAGTCTTCGCGCCTGCCAATGTCGTGTTGCTGCGTACGGCCTGTTTCGAAAGGAGCACGGTAGGCGGCGAGAACATTGAGGTGACGTTTACGACAAACCTACCCCAGTATGCTCCCGCCATAACGGCGGAACCCGACGCTGTTCGCGACACGGTATCGGCATGGAGCGGTCGCACGCAAGCACCAGGTCCGTTCATCAAGGGGCATGCGTTTGGCACGATTCGTCAAGGATCACAGCGGGACTTCGTTGCCGCAACGCCTTCGGCCACAACGGACCTTGTCACCTATAATACAGGTACAGCGCCGATCAATCTGACGGCAATTCGTTTCACGGAGTCACAGAACGAATTCTGGCCAGCAGGTTCCAATGATGCGAATTACATCTTCAAGATTGTTTCTTCGACACTCAATGGCACACCCGTTTCGTTCCCACAAGCACTTACGAGCGACGGCAATGGCAATCCGGTGGATGTCGTGGCTATCCGCGTCCTGTTCCGGCCCAACCAAGGTATTCCCGCTACGATTTCCAGGGCGGCAATTGAGGCAACCTTTGCCGATGGCGTACCGACTACTTCGGACTTCGTATCCGGTGAAGGTGTCCTTCCCACGTTTGACGCGAACACTATCGCCCTCACCTGCAATGACACACCTGAAGGCGCTGACGTTGATCGCAACCTTACGATTACGAACAACGGAACAATGCCACTAACCGTCAGCAACATCACCTTTGCCAACGCCGGTCCCGAGTGGTCATTTGTGGCGGCACCAACGTTCCCTATCACCGTTCAACCTGGTGCACCAGTCAACGTGCCAATTCGCTTTGTTCGGCCACTTACCAATGCTGGCGCCTTCGCCATGCAAGCGCAGGTAAGCCACGATGCTGTGCCAGGAAATGGCGTAGATGAGACAGCGCCAACCCCGATTGTAGGTCAATTTGATTGGACTGTTGCTGCTTGTTCCGGCCCAATCCCTGGCGTAACGAACATCGACTACGGACGCCAACGTGCTGGTATCGCTGGCGCATTGTGCGACGTTCCAGAAGACACCTTCATTATCCGCAATACGGGCGGAGGACAACGTCCTTTGGAAGTACGCGCACTTGAACCCGTTGGTGCGGATGCGTCGGCATTCACGATTATCGCTATCACGACATCGGCGAATACGCCTCTGCCCACTGATCAGCCCTTCTTCATCAACGCGAACGATCAGGTGACTGTGCGTGTACGGTTCACACCCACCGAAGAACGAGCCTATGCAGCCAGCTTCCGTGTGCGCAACTATACACAGGGTGAGAACATCGAGCTGGATCCGACACTTGCCGCCCAAGTTGTTGGTGTCGGATACAGGACACGCATTCGTTTTGACCTGACAAACGACTTGGCAGCTGGCGCAACACGGACCCCCGGAGAAAAAGTCAACTTCGTTGTGTCTACTGATTGCGTTGACTACCCTGGTCTTAACCTCACGCAAGCGACGGTCGTTGTTCGCTATGACGACGCCAACCTTGCTTACACCGAAGGATCAGCCCGAAGCCTAGTGAACGGTTGGACGGTTACGGGACCAACGTTCGGCCCCGACCCTCTCGATCCAACAAATACATCGCGGGCATCCTACACATTCACGCTAACAGGCAGCCAACCTCTAAGCGCAAATGCACCTCTTCTTGGTTTCGAAACGTCGTTGATGCTTGCCGATAAGTTCTCGTCGGCCCAATTGCTCGATGTAGCTCTGCCCCAAGCGTGCCAGATTGCAACAACGACAGGAGATTCCGTTGCTATCTTCAACTGTGCTCTAACACGTCGCGTGATTGCCATCAGCGGCACTGCATTCTCGCTCAAAGCTCCGTATCCGAATCCCGCACAGAATGGTCGGGTCGTTTTGGACTTGGGTGTAGGACTCAGCGGCCCAACAACCGTTGAGCTCATTGACGTCAACGGAAGCGTTGTGCGGTCGCTGGTAAACACGTCCGTTGAAGCTGGTGAGTACACGCTCGAGTTTCCAACGGTTGGCCTCGGTAGTGGTGTGTATTTCGTCCGTATGGTAAGCGGACCGTTCAATGCCACTCAACGCGTCGTCATTGCCGACTAAACCATCTCCACGTCCGTACGACACTGTGTACATCAAGAGGGGCACCCACGGCGGGTGCCCCTTTCTTTTTTGGCACTATCGAAAATGGATTTGGAACTGTCGCTGAGAAGTGTAGATTTGTATGTGTTGCCATAGGTATAACCATGCTACCTCATTCCACAATCGCTTCTCTACGCCGCTTGTCCTTGCTGGGCACAGCGGCATGCGTCATATTGTGCATGAGTGCCCTAGTGGTTAAAGCAGATCGGGCGAAACGGACTGGCTTGCCAAAGGGAGGGTCGGTATCGTCAACGTCTGTCCTTCGGTACTCGACACCGTTGTACGGGGCCCTTGAAGCAACGTTCCTTGCTCTGAATCAGACTGGTACAAAGAAGTCTGCTCCGGCGGCATCTGCGCCGTCCAGTACAGTGCAGCAAGCGCCGAAAGCCACCCTACGCGATGCGGACACATCACGTCGCGACAACAAGATTGTCTTTGCGAGGGCTACGGCCGACCAGTTTGCCGCGAAAATCGAGCTCGTCGATGAGCAGGCAGTCATCGACGTAGGCATCTATAACATGTTAGGCAAAAAGGTCATTGACGTCTATCGAGGTGGAGCCAGCAGAGGCCCCCATGATTACACTGTCGGCGTGAGTGACCTCCCCGAAGGAGTTTACATCTGACGTGATTTTTTAGGCCGTCTTTACGGGACACAGACAGAATGAAATTCGCAACCACAGCCATACACATAGGGCAGGAGCCGGACGAGTTGACGGGCGCTGTCACGGTACCACTGTATCAGACTTCCACCTACGCTCAGGAAGCCATTGGCAAGCACAAGGGTTGGGAGTATGCAAGGACGCAGAACCCGACACGGAGCAAATGGGAAGCGTGTCTTGCAGCTTTGGAGAGCGGCATTGCTGCGTATGCATTCGGTAGTGGATCTGCTGCTGTCGATACGGTCATGCGCCTCTTGTCGGCTGGTGATCATGTTGTGATGGCCGAGGACATGTACGGTGGCACGTATCGGCTGGCATCGAAGGTGTTGAGTCGCTTTGGCATTGACTTCAGCTATGTTGACATGCGCGACCTCGATAATGTCCGCAATGCCATACGACCCACGACGAAGATGATCTACACGGAGACGCCTACCAATCCCATGATGACCATCACGGACTTGCGTGCCGTGGCAGCTATTGCCTCCTCCGTTGGGGCACTTTTGGTGGTTGACAATACCTTTGCCACCCCATACTTTCAGCGTCCGCTGGAGCTCGGAGCCGACATCGTCGTACATTCGGCGACGAAATATCTAGGCGGACATTCTGACTTGATCCACGGCATCGTTGCGACGAATCGCCCTGATCTTGCAGAGCGTCTCCAGTTTCTCCAGAATGCCGTTGGCGCCGTGCCGGGACCATTCGAATGCTGGCTTTGCCTACGCTCCGCAAAGACTCTGCATGTACGTATGGACCGCCACGCTGCCAATGCCATGGCTATTGCTACGTGGTTGGAAAGCCATCCAGCCATCAAGGCGATTCACTATCCGGGCTTACCAAGCCATCCACAGCATGCACTTGCAGCGTCGCAAATGTCTGGATTTGGAGGCATGATCTCGATTGAATTGGGATCACTGGAACGAGCGCGTCACGTAACGGAGGCGTTGCGTCTCTTTTGCCTGGCAGAATCGTTGGGCGGCGTTGAGTCCCTTGTTTGCCATCCTGTGAGCATGACGCACGGCAGTGTTCCCCTGGAACAACGTGCTCGACTGGGCATCACCGACGGTCTGGTGCGCTTGAGCGTGGGCATCGAGGACGTCTCAGATCTTCTTGCCGACCTGGAACAGGCACTCGCTTAGGCGGCATGCCAGCACGTTTATGTGATGCGTACGCAATCAACGATGGACAACAGCAAAGCCTCCGTGCCCAAGGGCACGGAGGCTTCTTCGTTGAATACTATTTGTCGCGACCTCGCATGAGTTACTAGGCCTGTTTGCGCACACCCAACACGTTATAGCGTGCGGTGACGAACGTGAGATCGGCAAACGAGGCATTCCCGGCCGGATTGTTGCCTGCGCCGTGGAAGTCACTGAAGGCAGCGGATTGGTTCACCCACACGAAGGAATCAAAGTTGAACGCCACGGGTGCGCCAGCCGTGATGATCGCATCTTCTGCGAGATCTGCCTTGGCTGGGTCCGTCGTGTAGACAAGCGTGGTAAGCGCTCCATGCTGGCGAACACTATCCGTAACAAGCGTAAGTGCGTGGTCGAACGAGTCCGTCTCGACGATGAACGAGATAGGGCCAAACCACTCACGTTCGAAGATGTCGCGTCGGCTGGCATCCGTACGCAGGACCAATGGTGAAAACGACCGCGCATTGTCGAAGCCTGGTTGAGTAATTGGTGCTGAAGCACGCGCAACGTCCAAGCCAAGCGCAAGGGCTTCATCCAGGCGGGCTGCCGTAGCAGGATTCTGGATGGCACCTATGGTTCCCGGGCCTGCCTTTTCGTTACCTACCAATGCGTCGATGCGATCTCTCAGTAGACCCGCGATCTCGTCCACGGATAACGTCCGGCCATCGGCCGTACGTACACCTGATCGCGGCACAAAGATGTTCTGCGGTGCCGTGCACATTTGTCCAGCATAGAGTGACAATGCAAATGCGACGTTGTCGAGAGCCTTGGTGGCGTCCTGAACGGAATCGATGATGATGCAGTTGACGCCAGCCTTCTCCGTGAACACCGTCTTGCCGGCTTCATGAGCCTTTTGCTCAACGACGGCTCCGAAGGCAGGTCCGCCCGTGTAGTCGACAATGCGCACCGCAGGATGCTGGATAAGATCAAGGGCACGTGGCTCGGCGACACTGTCGGCGGCCAATTGGCAGACGTGAACGTCGAGGCCAACGTCAGAAAGCGTTTGCTGTAGTTCGGCAATCACGATAGCGATAGGATAGACGGACCCTGGATGGGGCTTGACGATAACAGCATTACCCGTTACAAGTCCCGCAAACATGCCTGGCACGGTATTCCACACTGGGAACGTTGAGCATCCAATGACAACGTTGATCCCTTTAGGCGCAATACGATAGGACTTTTCAATAGAAACCTCAAACTTGCCCATTGGTTTGGCCCAAAGGACATTCGAGGTAAACGACTCTTGGGCATCAAGACCAAGTGCCACGGCTTCTAGTGCGCGATCGAATGCATGAGGACCCGACGCCTGGAATGCCATAACGAAACCTTGGCCTGTCGTGTGCTGGGTAGCATAACCGATTTCAAAGAATCGCTTCGAAGCGCGTTCCAAGGCCTCCGTCAGGATGGATGCACGTTCATCGGGTGCCAAGGAGCGCCACGCAGTTTGTGCTGCCGACGCGCGATTCACAAGCATGTCAACATTGTCCGACGGATAGGTAATCCCCAAAGCGAACCCATATGGCGAGGCTTCTTCGCCCACTGTGGCATTCGAGGCCCCTTGCAAAAGCCCACGGAATGGATTGTTCAGTTGACCTCGGAATGCTGCTTCACCGTCGGCATTGGCGTTTTCACCATAGATTTTTCCGCTGGGTGCTTCTGGCCAATGGGCGTGAAACGTCCTTGTGCGATTTGCGGCAATGGCGTCCTCGAGGGTCGTATGATGGCGTTCGACAAGTTCTGCAATGGACATGATTTAGGCCGTGCTCGTAGTGAATGAATATGCAAAACTACGACAGGGTTCAAACACACACGGGCGGCCGATTCGGGCCACCCGTGCATGCGCGGTACCTTGTGGTTGGAACTATGGAATTTGGGAGCGAAGGACGGATGCTGCACCAACGGCATTACCGACGGTGACGCCCACTTCGCAGTCTATACGGAAGTGGATGCGAGAGAAGACACGGGAATCAGCAGCTTCCAAGGCCCACCCCTGGAACACCGAGGCACGGTCGGGGAAGAAATGCGACAAAACCGTGGCAGCACTTGCACTAAACATCGAGTGTCCAGAGAGATAGCCTGGGAAGTTCGGAAGGCCTGCGGACATTGTGATGGAGGGATCGACCTGCTTTGGACGTGGGGACAGATACCGATACTTCACGTCCCAGCACACAACGGCGGCATCGTGCATGGCGGTGGTTACGAAGGCAAGGACGCGGGCCATACGGATTGGTGAATACCGAACACGGCGAAGTTCTTCCGTCGTAATCGCGCACCAATGTCCGGGCGGTGTATACGTACCGCCACCGTCTTCCCAGAATACGGCGATACGGACCTGCTCGCGGGTGCGATTAGTGTTAAGGTTCCGCATCTCCTCGAGGTCCCTATTCCAGCGTTCGGAGCCTTCCGTGGGCGGCGCACCAGGGTCGAGGGCTACGGGGTCCTGAACGTGCCACGTCTTCACCTTGCCAAACAGTGGTAGCATTGGGGGCCGCGATGGCGTTTCCATGCTCTTCCACCGGGGCCACTGCGTCTGGATGGTGGGTTCGATAGTGTTCCATTCTGCTTGGTTGTTTGCATTTGCCATACCATCAGTTTTGGCATATGCGAGTACCTGTCGGGCTACGATGGCACCAAGGCTATCGCCTGCGTCAAGGTCGGCTGGCCATGCTCGTCCAGCGAGGAGCCGCGCACGCTTCGCACGATCGGCGAGGCTACGAATCATGTCCTTTTCCAGCGGAAACAAGGCACTGATGATTTCGCGTGTTGCGGCAGCGAGGACGGCATCTTCATTGGGCCACGATGAAGCAGCGGTTTTGGGCGCTGACGCATTGATCACGGCAGATGTACCCTGTTGGGCGCTGAACGTTGCGGGATCAGGTAGGCCCGTTCGGTTCTTCAACCGCCAGCAATGAACCAAAGCATCATAGTGTGCGACCGAAATCAGGGCATACAAACGTGCAGCAAATGGTGGATTGGTGAATGGGCGCTGAGGATCCGCAATGAACTTCCCCGTGAAGGACCCATCTCCGTTGCGTTCGGCAACTGGTGCCACATTGTATTTGGCGACGATGTCGCAGACAACGTCATTCCACTTTAGAACGGAGCCCGTTGCCCATTCGCGAATATCCTGGCGGTCGGCATCCGTTGCCCCGGCAATGGCTGCCCTCACGGCGGCCACGTCGTCCGCAGTTGGTGACGTAGGCTGTGTCAACGAAGCATAGGCAGTTGTATCCGTAACCAATAACGGCGTCCACGTTGCAGCATCCTCGTCCAATCCCGTTGGTTCGAGAACTGGGTGCACGACGGTATCAACGGACTCCGTACAACTGGAGATGATGGTGGCCATAAAGGCCGCAAGTAGGAAAAGTCTTTTCATCATAGTGAGATTCCTCCCCACGAAGGCATACCGTATGCAAATCCAAACGTGATGCGTGTTGCATGACCGACATTGCTTCCAGAGAGCAACGTGGCACCTCCTGCAAGCAGGCTCAGGCGATCTACCCATGGCAATTGCCACGCGAGGGTGCCACCGAAGCGCATAAACGTCTGGCGATTGGTAGGGAATGGAACGCCAGCACCAATATCGGTACCCGACTGGGCGACGTGGCTGTGGAGGAATGCTTCAGCATAGATCGGATTTCCCGTCCAGCCCAATCGAAAGACACTCTCGATGGCATCTGGCACGGCCACATCGAAGCCGCGATCAATCGTCACGTTCGAGCGTTGGACATACCCTGTTTGCACCATCGCGAAGAGCCCTGACGATGTTTCCCGTGCCTGAAGCGTCAAACGAGCATCCAGATTTGTCGAGCCATGACCAATCGTTACTGGAGCATTGTTGATGTAGTTGGTGAGTGGCCCCGAGATTCCACCACTTACCATGACATCGAGTGCAATCGTACTGTCAAGGGATACCTGTAATGGTCGAAGACGGAGGGCAGCCGCGTAATCCTGCATGCCACCAATCGTCTCCCAGAATGCTGCTGTTGATGAGGCCTGCACCCATGGCAGCATAACGATAACATCGGCCCAATCAGTAATGCCTCCAGCAGCAAAGACGGAAACACTTGACGTACGGATGGTACCGAGCATCGGATTATCCGTGCGGTTGGTACCAACGTAGTACTCATCATATGATTCGCCCGACCACGTAACGGCTACCGACGTATTCCCTGCGCCCTGCATGAAGCCGCTTACCAAGGTTTGTGACTTCACCTCGATTCCTGTCAAGGCAAGTATTGCCGCCGCCGCGGTAACAAGTATCGATTGTTTCATTGACGCTCCTATTGTGTACGGCACAACATTATTTCATCTGTGGTAGCCTTTGCAAGCAGAAGAGCGTTGTTGAAAACATTAATTCCTTAACTTTTGTCATGTCCGTCAAAAAATCCATTCTCGAACGTAGGCGCCTTCGTGCCTGGAAATTGCACCAGGAGGGTTGGCGGTGCACGGATATTGCCAAGGCATTGTCCGTCAGTAAGGCAGCAGTTAGCCAGTGGATTGCCCGTGCCAAGGCTTCGGGTGAATCTAGTTTGAAAGGCACGACGGCAACGGGGGCCCCAGCACGGTTGTCGCCACGCCACAGGCTGATGTTGACAGCCCTTATACGCCAGGACCCAAGGGAGTTCGGCTACCAAGAGGACTATTGGACGAGAGTTTCCCTGGGCGCAATGATTGAACGATTGTTCGGCATACGCTACTCGCCTCAGCACGTGGGAAGGCTTCTCAATCGAGCGGAAACGGACACATCGAAACTTCCCCACATGATCAATCTTGAACTTCTCGGTTTGCTGAACGACACAAATTTTCCTGCCGTTGTTAGTCGTCTGAGACGGCGGAGTTAAGCCACCTATGTTCCTCTATTCGGGGAACGGATTTTCTCATGACTAGCTTGCAGTGCAGTCGGAATTTATGCACATACTCACCGCCATGGCATCGCCTCCCCCTTCACCCCAGACCTCCTCGGCATCGTCCGATGACATCCAACGTCTTCTTGGCGACCTTCATCTTGCCCTTGCGAAATCCATGACCCGTGCCGACGGTACGGAGCGTATTCTCAGTGAGAACCAGCGCTACCTTGCGGACACGCATAATGCCGTCATGGACCACGTCTCGGCATTTCTGGCAAAGCAGCATGAAATCATTGCCAACCAGCATACCATTATCTCCAACCAGAACATCATCATTGGTTTCCTGAAACAGCTTGTTGGAGCAGCCGACGAATGATTCGCTCCTTGCGCTTCTATGCGCCCTTTGCATTCGTCGTCTGCATCGCTTGGATTGTTGCAATGATTGCCGATCCGTCCCTGTTTCAAACCGTCGTCCAGCATTGGCCAGCCGCCCTCACCATGGTTGCAGGCTCCTTCATTGGCGGTGCCAGTGCCGAAGGTGGTGGGGCTGTGGCGTTTCCCGTCTTCACGCTTATCCTGAACATTCCGCCCGATTCTGCGAGGAACTTCTCGTTCGCCATTCAAAGTGTTGGCATGGTGTCGGCGTCCCTGTTGATTGCCGGCAAGGGAATTCGGATCGAGCCCCGGGCCGTCATTGTTCCGTCCATCGCTGCCATTGCTGGATTGGTACTTGGTACGCACGTTGTCGTGCCAGCCATCGAACCCGTTACCACGAAGCTCTTCTTCGTTTCGTTGTGGATGGCCTTCGGTGTGGGTCTTTGGCGCTCCAACCGTAACACCAGCCGCAGCGTTGTTCCAGCGTTGCCAGCACGCCTGTCACCCAGCGATCTGCTTATCCTGCTCGTGGCAGGCTTCTGCGGTGGCGTCGTAACGTCGATTTTCGGCAATGGCGTGGACTTACTGACGTTCTGTGTGCTGACGCTCTGGTACCGCATGGATGAGCGGGTTGCAACGCCAACGTCCGTCGTGTTGATGAGCGTTCTTACCGTCACCGGCTTCTTCTACCACCGTGTTGTGCTTGATGATTTCGGCACCATTGAATTCAACAACTGGCTAGCCGCCATGCCCGTTGTTCTTGTATTTGCTCCGCTCGGGGCGCTTGTGATTTCTTCGTGGACGCGCCACGCCATTGCGCGGTTGTTGTACGTCATTATGATCGTTCAGCTCATTGGCGCCATCTACGTTCTTGGCCCTAGCCCTGGGCACCTTCTCTTTTCGGCGATCGTCCTCGTCGTGGGATCGGCTGTCATGGTAGCCATCGACATGGCACGTCAGCGTTTGTCGTCGAACCCCAACCGCTAAAAAAAACAGCGGGCCCTCCAAGGAGGGCCCGCCAACGATCTTCAAAAGGACGTATGCGTTAGAGTGCCTGGGCCAGCGGTGTATATGGCATCTCGAATGCTTCGGCAACTGCTTCGTAGACAATCTTGCCATTCACGACGTTGAGCCCAAGCTCGAGCTCCTTGCTCGTCCGAATGGCTTCATGCCAGCCTTTGTTTGCCAATTCCACGGCATACGGCAGCGTAGCGTTGGTAAGCGCAATCGTTGACGTGTACGGTACTGCGCCTGGCATGTTTGCTACACAGTAGTGCACAACGCCATCAACAACGTACGTGGGCTCCTGGTGCGTGGTGGCACGTGTCGTTTCTACACATCCACCTTGGTCTACGGCCACGTCAACGATAACCGATCCGGGGCGCATGTCTTTCAACATTTCCCGGGTAATCAGGTAAGGGGCCTTGGCACCAGGAATGAGAACACCACCGATGACAAGATCGGCTGTTGGAAGCGCTTCGCGGATGTTCGACTTCGTGGACATCTGCGTGGTGACGTTCTTTGGCATGACGTCATCGAGATAGCGAAGGCGATACAGGTTGGTATCGAAAATCGTTACACGGGCGCCAAAGCCAGCAGCAATCTTTGCCGAATTGATACCTACGATACCACCGCCTAGCACGAGCACGTTGGCAGGTGTTGTTCCTGGCACACCACCAAGCAGCACGCCGCGGCCGCCCATGGGATGTTCGAGGTATTTAGCACCTTCTTGTGGCGCCATACGACCCGCAACTTCACTCATGGGAATCAAGAGTGGCAATGATCCGTCTGCACGCTGAACCGTCTCGTAGGCAATGCATACGGCTCCAGCGTCTACCATGGCCTGGGTTAGCTCCCGCGATGCCGCAAAGTGGAAATACGTGAACAGAACCTGTCCCGAACGGATGAGTTTGTATTCGGGCTCGATGGGCTCCTTGACCTTCATGATCATCTCGGCCTTGGCATATACTTCAGCCGCCGTGTCGATGATGGTTGCGCCTGCAGCAACGTACTGGTCATTCGAGAAGCCGCTGCCAATACCGGCATTGGTTTCCACGATTACGCTGTGGCCGTGGGCAATAAGCGCTTCGGCACCGCCAGGGGTGAGAGCGACGCGCTTTTCGTTGTTCTTGATCTCCTTCGGAACGCCGATGAGCATGGGATCCTCGTAGGTGGACATGTGTATAGATTGACAAAAATAGGAAGGCTGGCGATTAGCACTACCAAAGGAACGTAAAGAGAAAAAGAAGTGCCGTGCCAGCGAGAACGGCGATAGGAACACGCGGAGAGACGCGAGAGTGCCACCATGGAAGCGTGCAGACTGCTATGAAAAGCGCCATCAACACGTACGAAGCTGCGTCCGCCCCACCAAGTACGTCGGCCAGAACATGTGCCGGGAGGAAAGGCCACCATGGATTCGATCCCGTCTGATCCGCGAGAGTGAGCGGATACACCAACCAGCATAAACAACAAAGGGCAGCCACCACCATCGCCAGTTCTGCTGCCGATGGCCAACGCCATCGCTTTATCACCACGCCAATGAGAGCTGCCAATGGTATGGTCGTTAGCCAGGCGTGCACGGATAGAATGCGTGGCAACGTATTGTCGATTGGCATGGTAAGGCCCGTCAAGGAGCGCACAATGCTGGCACCCACCATGTCCAAGCGGATCGCATTGCCAACGACAGTTCGCGACGCCTCGGCATAGGCGTCGTCTGGTAATAAACGGCCCGTCCACGCCGCCACAATGGCGATCACTGGTATAGCGCACAAGGAGGGCCAGAGAAAACCGTGTTTCCAGGTACAAGCGAGGGCGCCCGCCACAACGGCGCCAGCGGCGGCAATCAAAAGGACGACCGTTGATGCACCATGGAGGTAGCGAATGAGGCTTCCCCCCGTCGCATGTTCAATGTCCACCTGTACACTCGCTGCCGCCACGCTAACGGCTTTTCCTCCTGGTTGTGCCACAAGGGCACGCTGGCCTGGCAACGCCAGGGTATCGCCGGTATCGTTGACGATTGGCGTGTATTCAGCACTGACAACTGAGAGTGGCCGACCCCGTTCGTCCCTCGCAGTAGCAGACGACGGTACGTAGTACATCTGAAGGGCAATGCCCGTCACACAACAAACGACCAATGCTGCAGCTACCATGGACAGGCACCACCGAAGGGCGACGTGCAACCAAGAGCTGATCTCAGCCGAAAGGGATGTCTTCATGCTCGCACGGAGAGGAAATCATTGTCAATGCGTACCTCCAATCGCTCCAAGGGCTGTTTCGGTGGTCCTGCAATGGGACGCCCCTCGGTATCGAAGCGTCCGCCATGGCAAGGACAGTCAAAGCCACCATCTCGAACAACGACCGTGCACCCTGCATGACTGCACGTGAGTGATAAGGCAGTGACAACGCCTTCATCGTTGCGCCGCAACATTGCGGTCCCGGACGGCAGCGTAACAATGGCCGTCATGCTGGACCCAAAAACATCGCCAATACTGCCCAATGGCCGAAGGCGTCGCGAGGCCCCCTTCCTAGGTGCGAGGTATTGTGCGGCTGCCCACATGGTTGGGATGACTGCAGCGCCCATTGCCAGTACACGAAGAAGCAAGGCCCGACGGGATGATGGCGTGTTTTCCATGACGTCGAAAATAGGCCGCCAAGGGCTATCACAGGTTACGTGGTAGTTTTGTAGCTACACCTGCACATCTCCTTCGAACGAATCGTTACTTCCATAGAAATCATGGTACCACTTCTCGACCTTAAGCTTCAGTACGCCACTCTACAAACGGATATCGAACAAGCCTTACTGCGAGTAGCAGCTTCCCAAGTCTGCATTCTTGGACCGGAGGTTGACGCACTTGAACGCGAGCTCGAGACCTATCTTGGTGTTCGCCACGCCATTGGTGTATCCAGTGGAACCGATGCCCTGCTCATGGCCTTCATGGCGTTGAACATTGGTCCTGGCGATGAAGTCATCGTTCCTACGTTCTCGTTCTTTGCTACGGCAGGTTGTGTTTCGCGAACGGGTGCAACACCGGTTTTTGTGGACGTTGATCACGTGTCGTACAACATCGACGTAGACGCCGTACGCCGGGCAATTACGCCACGTACAAAAGCAATCGTTCCCGTGCATTTGTTCGGCCAAGCTGCATCCATGGACGAGCTTATGGCAGTGTCGGCCGAAACCGGCGTTCCCATTATTGAGGACTGTGCTCAGGCGATTGGCACACAGACGCCTGATGGGCGTCGTGTTGGGTGTATCGGGCTGATTGGCTGTTTTTCGTTTTATCCCACGAAGAATCTGGGTGCGTTCGGCGATGCCGGTTTGGTAACGACAAATAGCGACGAACTGGCGGAACGGCTGCGCCGGATACGGAATCATGGCATGGAGCCACGATATTATCACTCGATGATTGGTGGAAACTTCCGCCTGGACGCCATGCAAGCAGCCGTTTTGCGCGTCAAGGCACCACACCTTCCATCATGGCATCAGGCACGCCGTGCAAATGCAGCCCTCTATGAGCAAGCGTTTCAAGATGCTGGCCTTAGCGAAGGCCCAGGAAGGGTTCATTTCGATGATGCAAATGCCGTGCTGCTTCCGGCCTTCGTTCATGCGGATTCTGGTGTCACGGATCATCACATCGTCAATCAGTACACCATCCGAGTGGCCCACAGAAATGCCTTGCGTAGTTTCCTGCAGAGCCGTGGCATAGGAAGCGAGATCTACTATCCCGTACCCTTCCATCGCCAAGAGTGCTTTGCCAATCTTGGTGCTGTCGATGACATGTTCCCGGTTTCGAACTGTCTGGCAGCCACGGTCTTATCCATTCCAATTTTCCCAGAGCTGACGTCCGATCAAATTCACGAGGTCGTGGAAACCATTGCAGAATTCGTGCGTACGCACCGGTCCACAACGCCGGAATGTGCCGACTGTGAAGAATGTGGCACCATACGGACATCATAAATCCATAGCCGTGGAGAACACCATGGACGACTCTTCAACAAAGTTTCGAACGTCGGTACATCTTGGCACGACCGGTGGACCGCCCTTGGGCCGCATCATCGCTGGATCGGCCATTCTTCTTGTGGGCATAGCCTTGTTGCTCGAGGAGTTTGGCCAGGCTGCTCTTTGGGACGCCTTGTTCGATTGGTGGCCGGTCTTCATCGTCATCATCG
>JALOMA010000266.1 GCA_025455735.1 Candidatus Kapaibacterium sp. | reverse complement strand
CACGACCACGCCGCCCCAGAAGATTACGGTCAGAAGCTGTGGTCTTCCCTTGTGCCATAGGCTGGTCATGGTGAACAGCTGGACGCGGTCCTGGATGTCATCGATGGTAACGGCATCGGGTGTGCGCCCCAGCGCGTTGGCCGCGGTGATGATCACCGACAGGCGACGCTGCTCCCGCATGTAGTCGAGGCCCCATATCGATAGCAGGATGAAATAGATAACGGACTGGCGGGCGCGTAGGTCGGCGTGGTCCGTGAGAGGAAGGGCGTAAATGACGAACCAAAACAAGCCAGCCAGCCCAAAGGCGGAGCGCAGCAGGCGAAGGAAGCGTGTGCGCTGTGGCACGTAGCGGGTGGCAACGGTAGGGTGGAGCATGGCACAAAAATGCCCAAAAACGACGAACGCGCAGGCCTCTGGGCGAGGCCTGCGCGTTCAGGAAATGACGAGTGCAATTATTCTGCGGAAGTTTCGGCAGGAGCCTCGGCGGCGGGAGCTGCTTCGGCAGCTGGTGCCGGAGCTTCCTCTACAGGTGCTGCTGCGGCCTTGGCACGTGCTTCGTCGCGCTGGACACGGCGTTCCTTCAGGCGATTCCAACGCGATGCCGTGGCTTCACGGTGCTGGAAGACGGCAGCGTCGATCTCTGCTTCGGTCTTGCCCTTGAAGGCCAGGTGACGGCGAAGAAGAACGCCTTCGCGCGACAGGATCTGACGCACGATTTCCGTCGGCTGGGCGCCAACACTCAGCCAGTACAATGCACGTTCGACGTTGAGAACCGTGCTCTTGGGATTGGTCATTGGATCGATGAAGCCGATCCGTTCGATCGAAGCGCCGTCACGACGGGCGCGTCCGTCGATCGCTACGATGTCATAGAAGGGGGCCTTCTTACGACCGCGGCGACGCAAGCGGAGTTTTACCATGGGATGAACCCTACATACAGGAAAAAAATACCGGCACGGTTATGCCGGCGGAAATTGTCAGCGACGCTGGCCAGCCATAGGACCCATCATCTGGGCCATCTTGCCGCGCGTCATGTTCTTCATCATTTTTTGCATGTCTTCGAATTGCTTGATCAGGCGGTTGACGTCCTGGATGGACGTTCCACTGCCTGCGGCAATTCGCTTTCTCCGTGAACCATTCAGCAACTTGGGATCCCGACGCTCCTTAAGCGTCATCGACAGGATGATGGCCTCCACACGAGCAAACTGACGCTCGTCGATGGGAATGTTCTTCAAGGCCTTGTCCATGCCAGGAATCATACCAAGAAGGTCGCGGATGGATCCCATCTTTTTGATGGTGTTCACTTGGTCGAGGAAGTCCTCGAAGTTGAACTGATTCTTCCGCAGCTTTTCCTCCAGGCGTGCTGCCTCCTTGTCGTCGATCTGCTGCTGTGCCTTCTCCACCAAGGTGATGATGTCGCCCATGCCCAAAATCCGCGAAGCAATACGCTCGGGATGGAATGGCTCCAATGCATCGACCTTTTCGCCCACACCAACGAACTTGATGGGTTTTCCCAACACAGCGCGGATGGACAACGCTGCCCCGCCACGCGTGTCGCCGTCGAGCTTCGTCAGAACAACACCCGTTAGCCCCAACTTCTCGTTGAAGGCCTGGGCCGTGTTCACGGCATCCTGGCCCGTCATGGCGTCGCAGACGAACAGGATTTCATGCGGATTGACGGTTGCCTTGATGTTGGCTACTTCCTCCATCATTTCCACGTCAATCGTCAATCGCCCTGCCGTGTCCACAATAACGACATCCCGGCCTACCTTGCGCGCATGGTCCATCGCTTCACGCGCAATGGCAACAGGATCGGCACCGTCCTTCGAAAACACAGGCAACGCAATCGCCTGGCCAAGCGTCTTCAATTGGTCGATGGCAGCCGGACGGTAGATGTCGGCAGCTACCAACAAGGGCATCCGACCCTTCTTCTTCAGCATCATGGCCAACTTGGCACAGAAGGTGGTCTTGCCCGACCCCTGTAGACCCGCTACCATAATGACGGTTGGCGCCTGCGGAGCCATCTTGATATCGTCCTTGGACGATCCCATGAGCTGCACAAGCTCGTCGTAAATCAGCTTGATCATCAACTGGCCAGGGAGGACGTTGCCCTTGACCTCAAGGCCAAGGGACTTCTCCTTGACGTCGTCGATGAACTTTTTTACGACGTTGAAATTGACATCGGCATCCAATAACGCACGACGCACCTCTGCCAAGGCTTCGGATACATTGTCTTCCGTAAGCTTCGACTGGCCGCGAATGCGCTTGAGCGCTTCTTCGAGTTTTTCGCTGAGACTTTCAAACATAGGCGTAGGGGAGAACGGCAAAGATAGGGGAAACGAACCATTTAACCTATGGAAGGGGGCCGCGGAACGACGGCGGCCCCACCGGATGGACTCCAGTGGGGCCGCTTGAGTGTCTCAATCGTGAGGTTATCGCGTGATAACAAGCCGCGTTACACCCAGTAAGCGACCATCCGGAAGTGTTCCACGCACATGGTAGAGTCCTGCCGGCAAGGCCGATGCATCTACCGTTGCCGTTGGTGCGTCCGCACCAGTCGCAAGGGCCGACGCCACAAAGACACCACTGGCGGAGTAAATCTCGAACCGAGCAACGTCAACGCCCGGGGCGTCCACACTGACGGTAACGGATTGCGATGCGGGAAGCGGCGATACGCTCCAAGCTGTGGGCGCAACAATGGACTCCTCCACGACGGATACCGTGGTGTCCACTGCGATCGTGTCAACAGCACGCGTGAGGCAGGTGTTGGTGCCATTGGCTGCAACCAAGCATAGGCCGAAGGCATAGGCTGCGTCGGCGTTGTTGTTTGCAGCTGGGTCAACGAAGCCAAACGCTACCAAGGTGACGGCGCGGTTGTTCCCTCGAAGGTCAAGCTCGAATCCATAGAGTAGACTGTCATTGGACGCCAGACGAATGTAGACGGAGTCCATGCGCGGGTCGGCGTTCGTATAGTCGGTATATCCCCCAAAGCCGAGCTGCGGTGCAATAACACCGCGGCCGCGGGTTTCTACCTTGATGGTTGGCGCATCCGTGCTGGCATGGAGCACCCGAAGGGCCGTCTTGTTCGTATCGGGCAGCTCACGAGCCAGCTCCATCAACACTCCCTGCATCGAGATGTTCGCATTGTCGGGGTTCTTGACATACCTGCTTGTATCCCGAACACCCACAATGGCAATCTGATAGGTGCGCCCAGGG